>JBFWYJ010000160.1:0-7247 GCA_050186555.1 Bacteroidia bacterium | reverse complement strand
CGGTGTCTCAGTGGTTGCTCTCACGTTTAATCTAGCTGATGTGAATTTAAAATATCGACTATCCTAACATTTGAGAATAAGGAGTCTCCTTATCCTCCTCCCCCCCCCCCCCCCCGTATTTGCTCCTTTCTATGATACTGCCGCATATAAACGATTTCCTGCGTTATAAACTATATGAAACCATTTCAATTAATTAGAATATTATTGATCTATTCTCGCTTTTATGCTAAGTGTAAAATTATCGAATAATTAATATACTCTAAAAGATTGCATTGTAGAAATAGTGGAATATGTTGTTCCGTTTTGCTGATAGACTGTAACGGCATAAAGTGATTCTTCAAATTTGATATTGGCTATATCAATGATGTGATTTAAGTCAGTGATATCGTAAATTCTAATTTCTGTGGATCTTCCTGCCGTAGCGAAGTATTGACCCCCTTGAAAATCAAAAACATCTTACTGTTCCCTGCCAGAAGCTCCTGAGCGCTTTATAAGCATGGGATTGTGTTTGCATGTGATGTTGAAAAGATAATAGATGTAGTTATTGCCAGATGCAACTACAAATGCTCCTTAACTTCCCTTATCTTAGCGATGGAAAACTTTCATATTTATAAGCTGTACGTTTTCTATTGATGAAATCTTGACAGGCTTTGATATATTTGCAATGCTGATTATTGAAAAAACTGTTTCATTGCTCACTAACAAATAATTAGAGTCAAGATATTTTAGACAATTCGTTTTGCTTTGAAGCAAAGTGCCAGCTAAGCTTGGGAAGAAAAAATTTCTTTTGGTTTTGTAATGAATAATTTAAAATAATTAAGTCCCAGCAAATTATGTTCTGCAGACAAGAGCAACATATAATTTACCAGTTGAAGTTTAGTGGAGATTCGAATATTGTACTCCATATCTATGTTCTCGTGATTGATAAGATGGGTTAATTCAAATTGGTCGAATCATAAATTTGCAAATTGTTTACTGTTGATGTAGGTTTATAATTCGTTACTAAATATTTTTTCAATCCAAAATCATGCGGAAAAACTATTAGTATATCGCTTTGAATGGGATCGATTAATTTTAACGATAAATTTGCAGCTATATTATAAAAATTTAGCCCAGGCCTAAGAACATAAACTTCATCTTCTTTATAATATAATTGATAGGGTTTGCTAGAGACATAATTTCTGAGCTTATTCGAATAGGTTGGTTTAGGTTTGTGATATTGTATATTAAAAATTCATTATTTTATACTACTCTATAAAAGGCTAATCCTAGCACCAAATAATCACTTTTTTAAAAAAAGAAAGCATCTAAAGAGTGTTATCATTTTTAGTGCTATCTATCCAGGAAGAATATTTCTTGGGTCAGTAATATCAAAAATAGTAAAATTCTAATTTCCGTTAATAACTGTCAAGAAATATTAGCTTTTATATTTCAACACCAGAAGCTTGATTAAATAGTTTAATTTTGAGCTAATTTACTCTGGTTAACTTGGGTCACTTAGATCGAAGATCTGAAATCTTTCTGTTATTGCTAGCCATTTTTTGACGTGCTACGACCAGAACACCTAAATATTGTCTTGTTAACTGGCTAAGTTTCCGATCCTAGTATACGAATAATTTTTTTGCCCAGGATTTGATACTCTTTAGTGTCCCAAATAAAAATCATTATGTAGGTTTTTTCATTAATATCAAATAAAATTGCCTGAACCTCAACCTGAATTTTAAAAGTGGCTGTTTAGTTGTTTTTCAATATTCCCAATTAATTGTAAATTTTGAATGAAAAAGTATCAAAAAAAATTTTATTGGGATTGGTTTAATCAAAGGCCTTCATGCAAATTTCATAAGTAGCTTTGCCTTCAACCAAAGGCACATTGCCTTTAAACTCATTGTCTTCGCTATTAAAAAACAACCAATCTGGCAGAGTTGTTCAGGGCTAAAATTCTTCTCTATATTACTGCTTTTTGACATTATTGAGCTCATATTTCATTCCAGTTGCCAAATTTTTAAACTTGAAAGTCATTTAATATTCTGTTTGAACCCAGTCATATTAAAATTGCTCATAAAACTAAGTTTGTAGCCTTTTAAAGATTTAAAATTGTATGATTTCAAATATGGGATTCACTCCATCGCTAATTTGAAAAGTCAAAAAGACTTATTTTTCTGAAGTTTGCGTTGGTATGTTGCTTGAAACAGACAAACTGCTTTGATTAAACTAAAGCCGCTGGCATGTAATTTTTGTGAAGTTTCATTAAAAATTAGTGAGAGGAATTCTAAATCTTCTCTTACTTTAATTAAATTAAAGATGAGCCCAACCCCATCAGGGTCATAATACACTGCGCTATTCAGAGTAAATGAAATTTCTTTTTCAGGAAGAAGGTGTAAGGATATTTAGGCCATAACTGTATTAAAAAGATTTATATTCTTCATTTCGTATTGGTGGTCTGTTTCCTATAGACAATTCATAAATCATGTAGCTTTCGACAAATGAAGAAGCAACCGAAACCATAAGTAAAAATTGATGATTCAAATACCCATTTTCAGGAAGTACTCCTGAAAATATGCCTTATTATTCATCCAATGAGGAATATCTGAAACTAATGCATTTTCTGAATATTTTATGATTTCATATTTCAAAAGAATAATTTTCTAGCACATTATTGCCATAGATATCTTTAACAAAAAACGAATTATCTTGAATTGTAAAAATATAGGGCTTTCCTAATTGGATTTAGTTTGGGATAAGAGAAAAGAGCTATTATTGAAGGCTTGGTTTAAGGGTATTGAATATAATTTCTTTTGATTAAAAGTTTAAAACTACTGCTTCTGCTTTCAAGTACTATTTATTATTATTATTATTATCAGTCGCAAATATAGAAATAACAAATTTTCCACGGTGTCCTATTTAAAACTACACGGTTTGCTAGATCTGATTGTATATTAAATAAGTTACTGCACTATTAATGACTTTTTGCTAGTTTTCTCTTAAAATTACATCGTATGACAGGTTGCATTAAAGCTAATCGCTCGAGTAATTTGGATATAAAGGAAAACTATAATTTTTGTTCAATAAAGGCTTTGACAAAGTAGTGCCGTCAATTATTCCTTTCAAAAAATATTAAATTTAGTAAACATATAGTTCATGATTATAACAAATGAATAGTAATTGTTCATCCTATGATAATACTATGTGCTTTGGATAGAGATACACTAACTAACTCCTGAAAAGATAGCCCTACTATGCCAAGATCCTGGATCCGCTATTGTTCTTCAACTCGTAAACAGAAATGCCATAAATTTCAGAAACAATAGCAAAATCTAGTTTCGTTGTCACTGTTAAGCCAAACAAACTATCAGAAACTGATGTAGTAACTCTTTAATTAATTTAAAGAAAAAAGCTATTCTTTTTTCCACTATTCCTTGCTTTATAGATCCAAGATAAACAAGCCACTATTTTCTACAGTGCAAAATAAGAATTTTTCATTTCCAATTTAATCTTTTCCTTTTGAAAATGACATTCCTGTAATAGTGCCAGAAGAGAAAGTAGTTACTATACTTAAATTACTTGGCAAATTATTATTAAAACTCCGCAAATTGGATAAGTTAAAGATCTTCAGGCCTATGTTGCGAAACCTGACAACATATAGCTGCTTTTCGTTTGACGAAACAGTAGTTAAAGGGGTTCTTGTTTAGGTCGTTGCGATGGCTGTTGTAATTTTGTAGGGAGTGACTATGTTCCACGCACTTTTGTTGCTAACATCCAGTATGTGGATTTCATCACTTGAACTGATAACTATAAGGGATTCATCGGAAGTAATCAATGCGGACCATGCATACTATATATCGTAATAAGCAATTTGGGACATTTAAGTGACTGTACTTTTATTCCAATTTGAAGTACTCGAACTATCAACTATGTGTAATTAACCAGTGCTAAATTATGGAATAAGAAGGAAGTTTTTGCTTCAGGAGAGGGCAAAATCATAAACAGATGATGATGATGATGATGATGATGATGATGATGATGATGATGATGATGATGATGATGAATTAGTGTAAAATGCAAATTTTTATAGTGTATAGGGTTTCGGCTGCACTAGCTTACTCTTATTTTTCAATTCAAAAACTTAGACCTAATAACCGTAAATTATGAAAATCAAGCTTAGGCTGGCTTCGCAATAGGATTTTACAACTTCGCTATTAAGGGAAATTTCTGCAACTTAAGCAATTTATTATATCTAGTCTCCTTCCGAAGCGATTGAAAAAGTTATTGATTCGGTTGTATACTATTGGTTGGAATTACTCACAAATAAAATAAAAGCAAGATTTTTGTTTTCAATAACTCCCCCTGATAATACCAGTTTTTCGGAGCCAAATTTGATCTATTTTGCTTATTTAATGTTTAATATCTCATTGAAGTTCTTTCTAAGTTGTATCAATTGAATGCTTTATAAATTTTCAAAAGTTTCATTTTGAATGGTAAAGAAGAACTTTTCGGAAAATTTGATCGTCAGGTTCTGTAGATTGAATTGTTCTTGTAAGCTGAGCATAGAGCTATTTCTGGTGAAAGGAATTTTGAAGGAGATCTTAAGCCATTGAGCTGCAGAAAAGCCTTATGATTAGTTACTTGCAAGGATTTTGATAAGGTACTATTCGTTCCTCTAAACTTCTTCAGGAAATCCGTTTACTGTTTTGTTCACAGAATCGCAATTTACCCAGTCAGGCAGTTGCTCTAGCTTCTGGTGGTTCTTTCTCACTTCAGTAATGGTGTAATTTAAAAAAGGATAATCTGCTGGATTGGCAAAAGGTGCTATTACTGAATTAAAAACTAAAGAACTGTCCAATAGCTGGGGTTTATGCAAATTACTTGGTAAATTGGCCTTATAAAGTCAGAATTGGTTCTACTGTTACTTAAACGCCCGTTCTCGTAGACAAACTATCAGAAGTGAATTTGATTGTTAAATAGTTTTTTGCTATCAATAAATAACGTTTAAACCAGAACCAGAGTATTTTTGACAATTTAAGTAGACGAAATCGTAATTTGATTCAGGCTTACCGACTAATTTGACTTATAAACTCTTCGCCAAAGGATTGAAGTAGACTGTCTAAGTATTTGCATTATTTGGGTAACTGCTTGGATAATTCGGAGTGACCAGATAAATGATTGTAAGTCTGATAGCCTGCTGACGGAACTACTTAAGGTAAAATTGTCGGCGAGATAGTTCCCATGAATGTCCGAAATAATTAATTCCACTCAGATACTTACGGCTTCATCCTTTCATATGTTGGTCAAATAAAACTCTCGTTTTTTTCATTGCCAAATTACAGCCAATCTACTTGCCAATTAATTTCTTGCTAATTTAATTTAATTTAATTTAATTTAATTTAATTTTCCCTAATTTGAAGTCCAAACTGTGCCCATCTACATCATAATAATTGAATGAGTTTATTTGGAATAAAAATCTTTCCACTAAATCGAAAATTGGAATCTGATCGTCTAATTGAGCCTATAGACTTGATAAAGACACATTTTTTCTTACTTCTCTGTTTTCAATTACTAAAAGATCCTGCAATACGTACCTATAAGCGTTTACAATTTATATCGTTATTTTTATTTTCACAATAAATATGGCAGGAAATTTTCCGTAGAAGGTCCGGCTCGCCTAATCAAAGCTCATCCAGGTCAAAAGCTCACTCTAAGAGTTATTGGTCTCAACAGATTTTATGCAGTAGCTTAAGGGACTGCCTGAAGAATCAAAGAATGTATTTTCTGCAAATTGAAACCGAAATTCGCTCTATGTCTTTATTAAACTCTCGATGCTGCTGTATTATGTTTGAAACTAATCAGTTAAAGTATTTATATTTGGATTCTTCCCGACAACATGGTATAGATCAAGTACTAGAGACTGAGTTGAATTAGATTCTTTGATTGAGTCGACTGCCGAAAGATAGATTTGTAATAATGGTATTCTGTGGGTGTGCTGTGAACAACCGTTCACTAGCATTAAAAGAAAGCCAATTTGGCAGATTAAATGCTGTTTCATTATCAAAGGAATGCTGTAGCTCGAGTCAAGGCTTATCGGATTTTCAAATGTGTTTTCCAAGAAAATAAAATTAAAGGGCACTGCTAGAAAAATTGCTCCGACTATTTTTGAGAACTGTGTCTATAAAGAGTACTTTCCAGTTATATTCACCATCAGTCCTTAATAATTTAGATCATAATCTGATGATATGATATGTAAATCTAATCTAATGAAAATCGTGTTTTCTTGAATATTAAAGCTTTCGACAGTATTCCCGAATATAAATGAAATCAAAACCGCTTTCAGTCTCTCTCCATCAATAGTGATGTACAAAGCATCTGTGAATTGAATTGTGTAGGCAATTTAGATAGATATCTTATCTTATCTTATTTATTAGGATAGTTCGGTGAAGTCCATTGAAATTTCAAGTCAGGTTGGAAACTCAAAGCTAGATAAAACACTTTAATTTAGATTAAATAATTACTCTTGCATTAATCGCTGCGCAAAAGACATGGCATGTTTAAAGCAAAAAATTAGGACTACAAATTTGAATTCATTAAGCATTTGAAAAATTTGTTTTTCTTATTTTAATATTTTGGATTGTTCCTTATTAAAATAAAATTATAAATTTTTATTTCACATAACCACCACTTTTATTTAAAATAAATTTTTCAGCCATTTATTCTATATTATATAAGAGCGAAATTGCAAACACTACTGATTATTTTGGCTTTTTAAAGTTTTATCATCTTAAAAGTCCCATCTCACCACAACATTCACATCTAGAAAAAGAAAGAAATTTTAAGCATACAGAATTCAATTTCTATAATCTCTTCTTCTTCTTCTTCTTCTTCTTCTTCTTAATTATTTGAGCTGCCATTATCATCGAAATAATCTGCCAGCAGCAATGAATAATTTCCATCAAATGTGGCTGCAGCTGCCGATAAATTGAAAATGATAATTGCTATATCGCAATGCAAATCTCATCATTCTCCATCAAATAAATCGCTGAAAGCCATAAAGATGACAATTACAGAAAATGAGAAAAGAAGAAGAAGAAGAAGAAGAAGAAGAAGAAGAAGAAGAAGAAGAAGAAGATGATGATGATGATGATGATGATGGCACGCATTGAAATCAACTAACCCACCAATTTAAACTTTGATTTATTTGTTTTATCTATACCTAGTTTTTATTTATTTATTTATTTATGCATTCTTTTTTTAATAAA
>JBFWYJ010000159.1:0-7305 GCA_050186555.1 Bacteroidia bacterium | reverse complement strand
CTGTTCGTGTTTCACCACTTTCTAATTGTTCTTCCTTCAGAGAACTGCTAAGTATCGATAAAAATAACCTGTCAAGACCTACCGAAGTTTCAACTACATAAGGTACGTATGATGAATTATCTTCGCTATCAAAGTACTGTAATTTTTTCCCACTCAATTTTTCATGTTGATGTAAATCAAAATCTGTTCTGGAATGTATTCCCTCTAATTCTTTGAAACCGAAAGGGAACTCATATTCAATATCACAAGCTGCGTTAGCGTAGTGCGCCAGTTTAATATGATCATGATAACGATACTTGTCTTCGCCAAACCCAAGTAATAAGTGCCATTTGAGACGCAAGTCTTTCCAGTATTCGTACCACTCCATTTCTGTTCCCGGTTTTACAAAGAATTGCATTTCCATTTGTTCAAACTCCCGCATTCTGAAGATGAATTGTCTTGCAACGATTTCGTTTCTAAACGCTTTTCCGGTTTGGGCTATTCCAAATGGAATTTTCATTCTTCCGGTTTTCTGAACATTCAGATAATTAACAAATATTCCTTGCGCTGTTTCAGGCCTTAAATAGATTGTATTTGATTCTTCACTCACAGACCCAAGCTGTGTGCTAAACATCAGATTAAACTGACGTACATCCGTCCAGTTTCTGCTCCCGCTTATTGGACACACAATTTCACAATCTTCAATAATGAGTTTAACTTCATCCAAGTTACCATCATTTAAAGCTTTTTTAAATCTCGTGTTAATCTCATCTATTTTATCCTGATATTCTTTAACTCTTTGATTTGTTATTCTAAATAATGCTTCATCAAAATTCTCGAATCTTTTTTTGGCTTTCTCAATTTCCTTCTTAATTTTCTCCTCAATCTTTGCAATGTGATCTTCAATTAAGACATCTGCACGATAACGCTTCTTACTGTCCTTGTTATCAATCAAGGGATCATTAAACGCATCCACATGACCACTAGCTTTCCATGTCTTTGGGTGCATGAAAATTGCAGCGTCAATCCCAACTATATTATCATGCATTTGAACCATAGATTTCCACCAAAAATCACGAATATTCTTCTTTAGTTCTGCACCATTTTGCCCATAGTCATAAACGGCGCTCAGGCCATCATAAATTTCACTGCTTTGGAAAATATAACCGTATTCTTTACAATGTGAAATGATGTTTTTGAAATAATCTTCCGTTTTATTTGACATAGTTAGTGCTTTGGATGGCTCAAAATTAGGTAAAGAATGGCTTAGAACACAATTTTTTATCTAGAATAACTAACATTTTGTGTTTAATTCTAAGCTGCAATTGTTTTATTTTTGACTTGTGAAATGTATTAGTATACTCTTAACTGTTGTTTTTTCAGTATTAGTTGGTAAGCCTTCAGTAGCTCAAGAATGGGAATATTTTGGGCCAAAGAGTAACCATTATCAATATAAGGGGCTAATTCAAAGCATTTGGTTTGACAAAGATAATCTAGACTATGTTTTGGCCGGGAGCGCTTCGGCCGGCCTTTTTAGAACCTATAACGCTAAGGACAGCATTCCGAACTGGATTAATATTACACAATCTATTTCTGAATACAATTATGGAATAAGTGGCATTGTTGTGGATAAAGAAAACAAGAGAGAGATAATATATATTGCAACCAGATCAATAGGCGGTGTAATTGGTGGTAGTTTAGGAAACGGAATTTACGTTACGTATGATGGAGGTAATAGCTGGCAGAATATTGGCCCTCGAGGTGTTACAAAGTTTGATTTCCCATTACTAGGAATTAAATCCAGCGAGAGAAACAAAGGAAAGATGTTAGCTTTTAAAGAAAGAAATTTGTATAAAACACAGGATGGATGGGATTCTTGGATTGAAACCAAACTACCGTTTGATGTTGATTCAAAATCCGAAATATCTGATGTTTACTTTGATCCATTTGATGATAATACTATTTATCTATGTACGAAGGTATATCTGAGTAAAACATCAGCAATATATAAGTCAAATGACTTTGGAAACACATGGAGTGATATCACTCCTGAGCATATAAAAGCAGAAAGAATTGCATTGGATTTTAATTATAGTAAGAAAAACTGTTTTTATTTAGCATTTGGAACTCATGACTTTAATCTAACTTATTTTAACGGAGAAAAATATTCTGCCCCTTTGCTAAATATTCCTCTTCAACAGATAGCCGGAAGTGCTTACTGGTGTTTTGAATTTGGGGTGGATAAGAAGGATACAAATAATATCATCGTTGCGTCTACAGAAATATCAATGAGTCGTGACGGAGGAAAAACTTTTAGAAAAATCGGATACTATAATGGTCTAAATACGCATGCAGATGTTAGAGATTTGCAACTTGAGAATACCGACGAGGGCTTAATAACTGTGGTTGCAAATGATGGAGGGGTATCATCAGGAAAAGGCTTTGGTAAAATCCAAACAAATTATTTTCAAAATCTAAATGGAGAAGGTTTGTATGCAAATCAATTTTGGGGTATCAGCACAATGAATTCCGGTAATGAAATAATTGCAGGGGGAGCGCAGGATAACGGACATTTTATTATGTCTGAAAAGGAAGAAATGAATAACGTTAATGCTTGTGGTGACGGATATCTTTCTTTTGTGATAAATGATACCTTATCAATTAATGAGTGCAATCCGCCATTTCTTTTGCTTCAGAATCATAAAACAAAAAGAATAACGCATTTAAAAGTGAACGATCAAAATATGGAAGCAAGGAGGCCAATTATTAGTTTAGATTCTACAATTTATATTGGATATCACGATGTGTGGAAAATAAAGGTTGGTGACATATTAAAAGGAAATACTACTTTTTCAAATGTTAGCAGTATTCCAATTTTTTCTAATGAAAAAGGCGTACAAAACAGAGAGATCAAAGCTATGACTATTAATAAGTTTGGTCAATGTTTAATTGCCTACAGCAATCCAAACTATGATTCCAAGGAGAATAATGGTAAGATATTTTTCTGTATGAACCTTCAATCTAAGAAGCCGGATTTTATAGACATTACCTCGAAAGTTGCTAATGAAAAACTTGAGCTGGCGAGATGGTGGACTCCAGAAAGTTTTGCTGCTCATCCCAACAGAAAAAATATTTTTTATCTTATTTATAGAGACCCTTTTGTGTTCACCAATTCAAATGTTTATCAACTTGAATACTTGCCCGACAGCAATCAAGTTAATTTGACGGATATAACTTATAATTTGCCTAAAGTCGGGTATAATAAAATTGTTGTGGATAATAGCGTAAATGAGTTATATGTTTTATCTAATGATGGGTTATTTCATATGAACGTTGCAGATATAGATACAGTTTGGAAGCGAATTGCTTTTCCTCATAAAGTGCCGTTAAGCGACATAGTGTTTAATGAGCATTTGGCAAGAACATATATTGCAACGTTTGGTTACGGTATTTGGCAAGGACCACTATTAAGTTTTAACAATACCAGCGTTATAATAAAGAAATCACAGACATTTAATAACGTTTATAGAATTGATGGCGTTTTAAAAATTAAAAGAAAAAGAAGATTAAAAATTAAGTCTGATTTGGTAATTACAACAGGCAGTAAGATTATTCTAGGGAATAAATCTATACTTGAAATTTCGAAGGAATCAAGTGTTATAAACCAGTACGGAAAAAAGATATCAATAGAAGATTTTGTAGAGAAGTCAAAAAAATCTAAGCTTATTATCAATGATTAGGGATAGGCAATAGCTATCACCGCTTTGCCATTTTTTATCTCAATAACATCATCACCTCTAAAAACTCTGCAATTGAAACTGATATTTAGCTTTTTTGTTTTCTGATTGTTTTCATTTAACTCATAATCGGTTATAGAATTAATTGTAAATGAATTGTTCATTGCTTGAGGCTTGGTATCAGTTTTATAAACAACACCATTTTCGTCTGTAAATGAAATGCGTATTTTACCAAAAAGATTGTTAACAGAATTAGTACTATTGTAAACAGGCGTAATAGATTCAACTTTAAAATTCGGCGCTGCAACACTACTACTGTCTGTATTTACATAGTAAGTATGTTTGGCAGAATCTGAATTGTTTTTAACAGTTAGACATGCAAGGAATATTCCACTTGCAGGGTATAAATGATACGGATTTTCTAAAGTAGAGAAATTACCATCTCCAAAGTCCCATAAATAAGTATTGTTACTATTGCCGGTTGATACGTGTGAAAATTGAACGCCATTACCTGAAACTTGGTCAACATTAATTGCAGTTCTTAAGGAGTTATTACTATTGTTTATTTTAAAGACATTGCAAATTCCTGAAGAACCTTGTCCGTGACTAACATCATAGCAGACGTTATAAGTACCGGGTGCGTAATAAGTATGAGAAGGGCTTGCCAATGTAGATGTTCCGCCATCTCCGAATAACCAATTATGGGTATAAGCTACTTTGTTAAATGAGCTGGAGAATTTTACAATAAAAGATGAAGGTGTTAAAATTGAGTTTAAAGAGTCATAATATGGAATTAGGCCTTGTCTGATAGAATTCAAAATATTTGATGTTCCTCCCTGCGAGCTAATTTGATTATCAAAAAATTCAAATCTTAAAGAATAGGGGCAATTATTAGTGCAGTTTTTTGGTTTTAATTCGGAAACAAAAGTATATAGATTCTCGCTATTTTGATTAAATGAGGTGTGCATGTAGTAGCCATTATTTCCGGCAGAGAAAGAAACAGGAACATTGTTTACTTCAGCACTGGCATAAAATACAGCACCGTCGTTTTTCGGTTCAGGAAACTCTTTTTTCTTACAGGAAAAAATTAGTAGCCCAAGAAATACTGCTATGAATAGTTTACGTGCTAACATTACCTGGAAATGAATTTATAAGCCAAACCAATTGAGAGACTCAATGGCCTGTTGGACTTATTTGTGACGTTAAAGTAGTTGTAATCATGAAATGTATTTCTGATTGCTTTATTTGCTTCAAAGTAGAAACTCAAATTGTTGGTGATTTTTCTGGAGTAAAATAATTTTATTTGCGCATTATAATTAGTTAGTTGGTTGTATCCATAACCTTTATCCATGTATGAGTCAACCAAAGAAATGTTATTGTCTGTCTCGTTATATATTTCAACTTTATTGCGAATATTCATTAAGCAAATAAAATTTAGCCCTATTCCTAGTTTATTTTTGCTGCCAATATTTCGTTCGTAAGCCATAGGTAGAGATAAATACTGTAGTTCGTTAATGCTGATATTGGTTATTTTATTTGTTGAACCAAACTTATATGTTGTTTCTCCAAATTCTCTAGAAGCCTCACTTAAATTCGATAAATAAAAGTAACTAGCCCCAATGCTAACTGCGTTTCTACTATTGAAATGGTAGCGGTATTTTATTCCTGCAATTGGGCTAACATTGTTGCCGTTTCTTACTGAGTTTACTTTCCATCCGAATGAATTAACAGCACCAAGTTCAGCCACAAATTCGTGGTGATTAATTCGTACATAATCTTTAGGAATAATAAAATCACTAGAGTTTGAAGTGTCCGGTTGGCTAATGTTTAAATTATTCATGTCTACAATTTCACTAGAATTGATTTCTTCGGTTGCATTTAAAACATTTTCATTTGTCCTTTCTAATTCTGTTTGCTCTTTGCTTGATGAGTTAACGCTTGGCTCCACTTTAACAACTTCGTTGGATTTTATCTCCTTCGTACTTACTTCAGATGCATCTGTGTTGTAATTGTTTTCAACTATGGAATTTTTGTTTGATGTTGAAACAGATTTATTCGATTGCTCTGTTTTGAAAGCAGAGCTGTAAAAATTATTTCTGTCAGATGAATTAGTATTGGATTTTTTATTTCGATTATTACCTTCTGTTTTTTCTAAGTTAGAATTACTATTGGTTTTCACTTTAGGAACTAAATTTTCTTCAATTGTAGACTCAGAGGTGTTTGAGTCATTGTTTTTTATTTGTTGAATTACTTCTTTGCTATCATTCTTGTTGCTAATATTATTCACAATATGTGACTGACTAGTTAATTGAGCCAGTTCATCATTAGAAATAATTTTGAAATTATTGAAAAAGTAAACTGAACCTAACAATAAAATAATTCCGGCGGCAATACCTCCGCCTAATACATAATATTTGGTTTTACTTACAGCAACGGGCATTACAGGCTCTCGGGAAGCATCAATCATTTCTGCTGCTTTGGCCCAGTTACTTTCGTTAAACGCAAACTCCGCGTTATCCATTTTGCGTTTTACAATATCATCAAAACTATCAAACTCATTTTTCATACTTCTACTTATGATGCTTTAGCTGTTGTTAAAATAGATTTATTAACCATCTCCATCAATTTATGCCTTGCGAAATTTAAATGCCATTTGCTTGTTCCTTCACTTATTTCTAACATGTCAGCAATCTCTCTATGTGTAAACCCATCAATGGCGTAGAGGTTAAACACTTGAGCGCTGGCTCTTGGCAATTTTTCAATCATTTTTAAAATATCTTTTGCATTGATGTTTTCTAATGCAGAATTGGTGTGGTAATATTCGTTACTATCGTAATACTCTTCTACAAAACTAATTTTACTTTTTAGTGCTTTGTTTTTTCTGTACTCATCAATCAAAGTATTTACCATTATTCTTCTTATCCATGATTTGAATGGCATGGTTTCATCGAACTTTGATATGTGGGTAAGAATTTTTAAGTAACCAATGTTTAGCATTTCTTCTGCAGACTCTTTTTGATGAGTGTATCGATAACAGATTGACATAAGGTAACTATAAACCGTTTTATACAGTTCATACTCGGCTCTTCTTTCGCCTTTAATACACCTTTTTATCAAGTCTGAGTCTACCGTCATTCAAATTGACACAAAATACTATTACTTATACGTCTGAGAATAAGAATAGGTTGGGTTTTGATAAAGTTAAAGATTAATGGAAAAGAGAGAAAATTATTAACTCAACCAGAATATCTATTTACTAGATAACTATATTATCTATAAGTCTTGTTTTGCCTACAAAACAAGCAATTAAAGCGATGTAATTTGTACCTGAGTTAAAACTGAAAACAGGTTCAAGTGAATTTTGATGGCAGATCTCAAAATACTCAAGTTTATATAAATCATTGATATTAAATAAGATATGTATTCTTTCCTTGATTTCCAATACATTCAATCCATGTATTCTCATTTCAGCGGCTTTTTTCAATGCTTTCGGAATCAGAGTTGCCATTTCACGTTCTTCTTTAGTTAATCTGACGTTTCTTGAACTCATTGCTAATCCATCTGGCTCTCTTACTGTTTCGCATTCTAT
>JBFWYJ010000158.1:0-7349 GCA_050186555.1 Bacteroidia bacterium | reverse complement strand
TTCAAAAATATCATCACTACCAAGAATGTAGCCACCGGTATCAATTAAACTAAACTCAACACCTCCCCATTCGGCTTTGCCGTAATGACGATCACGGGTAACCCCCGCTGTTTCATCAACTATCGCCTGTCTCGTCTCGGTTATTCTATTAAACAGAGTTGATTTTCCTACGTTTGGTCGCCCAATTATTGCAACAATATTCGCCATTTTGGTGGCAAATTTAGCAAAATAACCTGGTTATTAATGGTTTTGATAAACCCACGAATAATTGTAAATTTGGTTAAAGCATGTTTCTGCAAAAAACTCATATTATCTTAGTGTTTGTTACGGTTGTGCTATTGTCGGGTTTGGTATACTCTCAGAGCACTAAAGTGATAACGCCGCATGTTAGTCCTGCTCTTAAATTTTCTGAAAACCTAGGGCAATGGGATGATAACATCCTGTTTAAAGCTGTATTAGATGGAGGAGCCATGTTTATAGAAAGAGATGGAATCACGTATAATTTGTATAACAAAAAAGAACTAAGAATAGACCATTTATCCGCAGTTAGAAAGGAGCAAAAGAAAAATGCCGCTAAAATTAAAGGACACGTTTTTAAAACAGAGTTTCTTGGTTGCGGAATTCCCCGAATAGAAAAGGCTTTGCAGGGGCCGGATTATGAAAATTATTTTTTGGGAAACGACAAAACAAAATGGAAATCATTTGTGCATAATTACCATCAAGTTTGGTTAAGGAATTTATATCCGAACATTGATTACGAGGTTATTACAGGGATCAATGGCATTAAATATAACTTTCATGTTAAACCTGGCGGAAATACAGATGTGATCCAGGTTCAATATAAGGGAGTTGATAATTTAAAGCTTAAGAATAATCAATTAACCATCAAATTGTCAATTGATGAAGTAATTGAGCATAAGCCATATGCTTATCAAATTATTAATAACAAAGTTGTAGAGGTTCCTTGTGAGTTCAAATTAAAAGACGATGTGCTTACATACCATTTCCCAAATTCATATAATAAGCGCTATGAATTAGTGATTGACCCATTACTTGTTTTCTCTGCGCAGATAGGTGTTCCGGCAGATAATTTCGGAATGACAGCAACATTTGATGCTTCAGGTAATTTGTATAGTGCCGGAATGGTTTACGCTGCAAATTATTATACAACCGCAGGTTCATATGATGTGAGTTACAATAATCCTGTTGGATATGGAAGAACAGATGTATTTATTACTAAATACAATGCAACAGGGAATGCGATTGTTTATTCTACCTTTTTAGGGGGAACAGGAACCGAGGTAGCTTCAAGTTTAATAGTAGATAAGAATAATAACATTTGTTTGTATGGAGCAACCAGTTCTACAGATTTCCCAATGCTTTCAAATTCGGCGTATCCACTTTTTAAAGGAGGAACACTGATAGGTTTTACAAGCAACGGTACAATATTTTGTGGAGGAACTGATATTTATATTGCTAAAGTAAGTGCTAACGGTTCGTCGTTATTAGCATCAACGTATTTCGGGGGAACAGGTAATGACGGGATTAATTACTTAACAAACACCTATAATGATTTTGTGAGCAGTGCTGCAAATCCATGTACGGAAAATTTTCCATCTACTTTTTACGACTCCTTACAAACCAACTATGGAGATCAATTTAGAGGAGAAATTCAAATTGATGCTTCAAATAATATTTATATTACAAGTTCTACGCGCTCTAATGATTTGCCTATCGTAAGCGGATTTGATGGCACGGCAAATGGCGGACAAGATGCACTGGTGGCAAAGTTCGATGCTAATTTATCAGGATTAATTTTTAGTAGTTACATTGGAGGAAGTCAGAATGATTGCGGTAACGGAATATATGTCGCGAAAAATAATGAAGTATATGTAACAGGAGGAACATGCAGTAATAATTTGCCATTTACGGGAAGTGGACACACGCCAACTTACCAAGGCGGAAAATCAGATGGATTTTTATATAGAATCAATGCTGCCGGAAATGGTGTATTGAATGGCACCTACATTGGCACCAATGACTACGATAATTCATTTTTTGTTTCAGGCGATAAGAATGAAAAAATTTATGTTTACGGTCAGTCCTATGGCAACATGCCAATCCAGGCTGCACCAACTGCTACCGCATTATTTTCTGTTCCAAATACACATCAGTTTGTAAGAATGTACAGGAAAAATATCGATCAGATTTACATGTCAACCGTATTTGGAAATAAATTATCCGGTGTAGATATTTCTCCTTCTGCATTTGCAGTAGATAATTGCAATAACATTTATTTGTCCGGTTGGGGAGGTGGTATTATCACGAATACAATAGCCATGAACAGTATGCCAATTGCCAATGCTATTCCCGGTTTTTCTACAACTAATGGATATGATTTTTATCTGATGGCTTTAGATTCAAATGCAACAAATCTGGTATTTGGTTCTTATTTTGGCGGTCCTACAAGTCAAGAACATGTAGATGGTGGTACATCACGTTTTGACCCGTCCGGAAAAATTTACCAATCCGTTTGTGCGGGATGTGGCGGCGCAGATGATTTTCCATTAAGTCCAAATGCTTGGCCTTGTCCTTCATCCACAAATTGCCCAAACCAAAATCCAAGTTCTAATTGTAACAACGGAGTTTTTAAAATTGACTTTCAACTCAATTTAACAGTTTCATCTATAAATACAAATACTTTGAGTGGTTGTACACCACTAACAGTATCATTTACGAATGTGTATACACCCACAAATACGGCAGCAACTTATACATGGAATTTTGGTAATGGACAAACCAGTACTACGTCAATAAATCCCATTTATACATACACAACACCCGGAACATATACAGTTTCATTAATTATTTTCGATCCGTCTTCTTGTAATAAAACAGATAGCTCTTTTACAATTATTCAGGTTTTACCTGTTCCTAATACTGCATTTACAGCATCTTATTCGCCTTGTTCAAATACTGTTGTGACAACTAATAACAGCACCGGAACATTAAGTACTAATCCTTATACATGGGATTTTGGAGATGCTTCTCCAACAACAACACTTACTTCTCCAACACACACATATAACAGCACTGGAGTATACACTATTACGCTCAACACTACCGGTGCCAATGGATGTACAAATGTGGCAACACAAACCGTCAGCATTTTTAATTTTTCTCCTACAGTATTTGGTAATACAATTTGTGCAGGCGCAGGTGCAAGTGTTGTTGCTGCCGGTGGTACAAATTATACGTGGACGCCTTCTACAGGATTGAGCAATCCAAATATTGCAATGCCGGCAGCCAATCCGGCAACTACAACTGTTTATACGGTTACAATTGAAAATAACAGCGCATCGCCTCCTTGCGTTGCAGAGTTAACAACAACACTTGTCGTTAACCCAAGACCAAATTCCCAATTTACCTATACAATGAATCCATGTGGTGGTGGAGTTTCGTTCTTTGATATGTCTACGGGCACGGTTAGCGTATACAATTGGACATTATCTTTAACGGATACTTCACATCAGCAAAATCCGTATATATTTTATCCCGCCGGAGGCACGCATACTGTGATCCAAGAAGTAATTAATCAATATGGCTGTACTGATACAAGTGCACAGGTAATAATTGTACCTGTTCCTCCTCCGGTTAGTGTTAGTTCTCAAACAACAATTTGCATTGGCAATACCGCTCAATTAAATGCGAGCGGAGGAGTGTCGTATCTTTGGTCACCTGCTCAAAGCTTAAACAATCCAAATATTGCTAATCCAGTCGCAAGCCCTACAATTAATACGGTTTATTCTGTTGTTATAACCACCAGTACTGGATGCCAATTCACTTTGAACACTTTAGTGATAGTTAGTCAATTGTCGTCTATTCCTATTTCTGCCGTTGCAAATCCTACTGCTGTTGTAAAAGGGAATAACACTACCTTAATTTACACTGGTGATCCGGGCGCATCTGTAAGTTGGTTTCCAAATACATTCGTAACTCCAAAAACCGGTTATACTGTAAATGCTATTCCGGATAGACCAACAACTTATACAGTTCTAGTTAATTATGGTGCGTGTCGTGAAACGCTATTCGTTTTTGTTGATGTGTTTATTCCGGGTTGTGAGGAAGGAGATGCGTTTGTGCCTAATACTTTCACCCCAAATGGAGATGGTAAAAATGACATATTGTATGTAAGAGGTTTGAAGGTGGAGGAATTGTATTTTGCCGTTTATAATCGTTGGGGAGAAATGGTTTTTGAGACAACAGATAAAACGAAAGGTTGGGATGGAATTTACAATGGTCGCCCGGCTGATGTTGGTGTGTTTGGCTGGTATCTGAAGGTGAAATGCTATGATGGCAATGAAACTTTTAAAAAGGGTAACGTGACGTTAATCAGGTAGCTTTTAACGTTTTTTTCATTTTACATATTTTCTAGAATCCGCTAATAATGCAAGATGGCCATTCAACACAATCAATGTTTTGGTATTAAATTCTCATCTAATTTAGCAGATATTAATTCTGTTATGAAAAAGTCACTTTTTCGAAATCAAGTAATAGCCATCTTATTATTTAGTGCTTTTGGTTTTTCATTAAACGCCCAATCGCCTGGATCAAAGGACATGATGAAATTTCTAAAAGACATTAAAGGCAGAATATACGGAAAGATAATAGACGCAAACACAAAAAAGCCGGTTGAATTTGCATCAGTAGTTGTGTTATGGTATAATAAAGATAGTGCTATAGCAGGGGGGTTTACACAAGAAAATGGTGATTTTAATATTGATGGTTTACCTGCAATGGGCGGTTTTCGATTACGCATTACTCAAATAGGATATAAAAAGCACGAGTTCAAGTTTTATATTCAGGCGCCAAATAAGTTAGAGCAGGATTTGGGTAACATTAAATTGGAAATAGACCAAAAAGTGCTCAATGAAATTGAAGTTGTTGGCGAAAAGTCTACTTTTCAAATGAATGTAGATAGAAAGGTATATAACGTGGAGAAGGATTTGTCTGTTCGTGGAGGTTTGGCTATTGATGTATTAAAGAATGTACCTACAATTACAGTAGATGGAGAGGGGAATGCAACTCTAAGAGAAAAGGCCGTGAAAATATATGTAGATGGAAGACCAACTACATTATCAATTAACCAGATTCCTGCAGATGCAATTGACAAAGTTGAGGTAATTTCAAATCCTGGCGCCAAGTATGAGGCTGCTGCAACAGGCGGAATAATCAACATTGTTTTAAAGCAAAATAGAACGGTTGGATACAATGGCATGTTAATGGGTAATATCGGAACTCAAGATAGGTATGGAGTAGTTGGAAATATTAACATCAAGGAAAACCCTTTTGACATTTCTTTAATGTATTCATTAAATAAAACGCAAACTGGACAAACTTTTGGTTTCACCAAAAGGACGGACTTTGATTATTTAACTCCGGGAAATGATTTTCTTTATCAAGTTGATAATAATACTTTAACCAGAATGGGATTTCAATTTGGAAGAGCAAGTTTGGGTTATAACATTAATAATAGAAATACAATTACTGCTGCCTATAATATAGTAGCAGGTGATTTTCATTTTGATGAACATCAAGATTTCGGTAGCAGAGATAATTCAGGTGCGATAAACACTTGGGGCCATAGACATAATTTTAACAAGGCCGGCTTCCAAAATCATACTGCCCAATTAATGTACAGAAAAACATTTCCGAAACCGGATAAAGAATTAACGATTGATTTGAACTATAATAGAGGAGGAGGACCAAGTACTTTTACTTTTAACACGTATAATTTTGCGAAATCGGGAGTTGATACGCTCACATTGCCTCTTTTAACTTCAACTAATAATGGCGGTTCTAATAGTCATATGTATACTGGTCAAATAGATTTTGTAAATCCAATTGCAGATAACAAAAAGTTTGAAGCAGGAGCAAGATTTTACTATAAGCAAACGACGTTCTTAAATAATATCCAAATGCTTAGTTATCCTTCAGGTGAATTTGTAAAGGACACTTCTCAAAGTGACAACTATGAAATTGAGGATATGGTGAATGCGGCGTATGTGTCTTATACCGGTAAAACTTTTTGGAATCTTGGCTTTCAAACAGGATTAAGATTTGAGCAAACGTATTACTCAGGTAAATTACTTGACAAGAACAAATCGTTTTTCTATAACTACCCAAGCAATATGGATAATTTATTATTCAGCTTATTCCCTTCTGTTTACTTGTCAAAGAAGGTTGGTAGTCAGCACGAGTTCCAAATGAACTTTAGTAGAAAAATTGAAAGGCCTAATTTTTTTCAGGCAATGCCTTTTGTGATGTTTAGTGATTCCAGAAATTACAGAATTGGCAACCCGGCTTTAAAGCCCGAAATGATTAACATCAGCGAAGCAAATTATAATAACACATTTAAGAAAGGTAATTGGTTGTCTTCGGCTTATGTACACTATCATCAGCAACCAATCTCGAGTTTCCTATACCCTTCAAGCAACTCCAGTATTACCGTAAATACGTTTGCAAATGGCAAAGACCAATGGCGTTATGGTTTTGAAAACACACTTAGATTAAATATTCACAAAAAGTTTAATACAACTCTTAATGCAGACGTTTTTTATGTTTATTTGAACAGTGGTATTATTCAAGGGATTCCTGAAACAGTATCGCAAGGATGGAGTTACAAAGGAAAGATCAGCTTTAATTTTACCATGCCTTGGGATATACAATTTCAGGTAAATGGTAATTATCAGGCGCCTAAAGCAATTATCAATGGGTTTTCCAGAGAAGTTTATTTCATGGATGTTTCATTGAATAAAATGTTGAACATGAAATGGATATTTAATTTAACGGTAAGTGATGTTTTTAACTCAAAGCAATTTGGATATTATATAGAGACAAGCACATATAACCAGGAGTTTAGCAGAAGACGTGAAACGAGATTTATTAGATTTTCGGTTACATATTTGTTCGGAAAATTTGACACTTCTATCATGAAGCGTTTTGGCGGAAGAAAGGGAAATAATTCCGGCAACCAAGGTGGAGGCGGAATGATGGATGGCGGAGATTTTTAATTAAATCTTTCTCCCCGGATTATCTGATAAGAAAGATTTCCAGCTGCCATATGATTTCTTCGATTCAGATCCAATGCTTTTTGTTTGAAAATGATGACAAACGGCTGCTCCTAAAGCATCTGTCGCATCTAAATATTTTTCTCGATAATCCATTCCCAGCAATTGGTTTAGCATTGCAGCAACCTGTTCTTTACTAGCATTACCATTACCTATAATACTCATTTTAATTTTTTTTAATAAATATTCTATTACAAAAATATTTCTACTTAAAACTAC
>JBFWYJ010000157.1:0-7360 GCA_050186555.1 Bacteroidia bacterium | reverse complement strand
ATTTGTAAGCCTGCACGCTTTTCAACCTCCTTCTTTATAATCGGCGACAACATCATCCCCGAATATAATTCATATAAAATTACAGATTGCGAAATGTACTAAATGAACAGATTGGAGTGAATGAAACGAATGGATGAAATGGATGTTTTTTAGAGTTGTATTAACTAAATGTACTTTAATCTTGGTGGATTTACGCTCCAAGACTTCTTTTTACCGATTGGATGCGTTTGTTAATTATTGCAGCCAACTCATATTTCTCCTCTGCTACATAACGATTTAAAATCCGTTCCAAGACCACTAAATCAGAACCATCAATCAGGCCATCATCATATCTATTCTGTTTACGGTGGACAGATGATGTATTTCCAATGTAGTGAATGGTCACGGTGAATCCTGAATCCGAACTAATAAACCGTAATAACCATGGTAAAATTTCAAGTTCAGACACTCCGGTCAAAATCATAGCATCTCCCATTTCAATCAACTGCTGTGCAGAATTCCTCCGCGTATATTTCTTATTATGGGAATGAATGTTGCGCCAGTTGATCTGTTTGACTGCACGTCGGAGGCAAAACTTTTTTTCTAGGATGGTCATTTACAAAAATAGTGATACCATATAACAGGTTACAAGTACATCCTGAATTCTGACCGGGACAAGATATTATACAGCCATTGTGTTATCAAACCATTCTCAAATTTGTTTAATAGATTCACTTCAGGATTATCCAGAATAGATTGTGTGTCAATGGTAATGTTAGATTTATCTGGCAATATGAGCCACCCGATATTGAGATCATTAGATAGCGAGAAGGAATATTCACCGTTAACACCGATGTAGGTATATAATTGTTTAAACTGTTGTCCTCTGTTCATTCTATTTGAAACAGAATTGTACTCAGAGAAATTGTAAATGGGGTAAAGTCTCATACTCTATATTTCTTATTTCTTTAATACTGCCAGCATTCAGTATATACCTATGAATTGCTTCAAATCAGGAAAGACTCAACTCAAACCGTAGACATGTAAAATACACGAAGGAATTAAAAGACTATATAATATATCAGGTGCTAAAAATCAGTGTTTCCCACAATTGACATTTTGAAAGAGGCTAGGTAGTTTTGCTTAACATTCGACAGATGAACAAAAAGAGAGAAATAAAGCGGAAAAAGATCATAAGCCAATTTGCGAGAACAAGGTCAATATTTGGTTTTGCTGCTAGAAGCGCAGTAGGAAATGTTGAATCAGAAGAGAGTTTTATTCTTGAATGCTATGAACAATGTGATACAATAGGATTTCAAGAATTTATAGGAAAGCAGCTATTTGATGAAATAAATGATTATTGTTTTTTCTATCATAGTCTGCCCAAAACAGATTTTAGGATGTAATTTATACTGCGTTCACAACGGACAAAATTACGTGTTTTCCACAATTGACAAGTTGAGATTCTTAGTATAGATTTGTTCAGCAAATTTTTGAGAATGCTTTTAAACTAATTTTAATCATTCCTTACATATGTAAGGTAATCATGAATTATGGCAAACTTTGATAATATAATTTCCATACTTTTAGCCGATTTCAAAAACGCAAACAAACCTCATATTATAAATAACTCACTAACAATTTAACACAACACAAATGAAAATTAAATCCCTTTTATTACTAATGGCAATAATGTTGTTGCCAGTAATTGAAAATGCACAAACGCTAAAGTGTTTTACTCCAGATTCAAGTTCATCACAAGCTCAATCGAGCTGTGCACAGGAAAACATTTGTCTAATAGGTGATTACATCCCAGGCCAATACCATAATGTTATATATGTTCGACTTAATTTTTGGTATTTAATGCCCTCTCAAAATGCTGGGAAATTTGCTTATGTTACATCAAATGATGCAGATTCAATTACTGCATGGATGAATAAAATTTACGATAGTCTTGCGTCACCAAAGCTAAAAGTTTATCCTACTCCTCCCTATATTAAGAAAACAAAAATTCAATTTATTAGAAATGATTTTAATAAAGCAGTTGACCCAACACTTTATAGTATGAATGACTATACCGCCTTTGACCCGACATATTATACACCGTATATATCAAGTTCAAATGCTGTAGATATTGTTTACAAAACAGCAACAGACACAACTCAGATTGGCTTTGCATGTACAAATGGTATTCCAGCTAAATCACTAAAGGTCGTTCATGATACAAATACAGCAAATCCATATTCAGCAAGTGTGTTTGAGGCGTATTTATTAGGTCATGAATTGGGTCATGTTATGGGGTTATATCATACAGATAACCAATTTCCCGTTCATCCACTTCAAATAGCTAATGATACTTGCTATTATCCAGACTATAAAATTGAGGATAGTAGCACATTTGGAGTTTCTGCCATCCCTAATTGTGATAATCCGGCAGACACAGTTCATTCAAATAACATTATGGGTAACAATAATTGCAACAAATATTTAAGTCCGGTACAAATTGGAATTTGTAGATTTAATTTGTTGAACAACCCTTCTTTGAAGGGTTGTGTAACGAATCTTTCATCTCATTATATACCACCAACTCCTTGTGATACAACAAATTCAAGTTATGATATTGTCATATCATCAAATACGACTTGGAATAATACAAAAAACATAAGAGGTAATGTAATAGTAAGCACTGGATATGATTTAATAGTCAATTGCGATCAAAATTTCCCTGCGGAGGGAAAAATTATCATTGAGCCTGGAGCACGAGCTATTTTTAATGGTGTAACGTTGAGAAGTGCATGTCCAAATAATCCATGGTATGGAATAGAGGTTTGGGGCAATTCTTCGGCAAGTCAGGATTCTACTAATCAGGGCGTATTGCATATATCCAATTCAACCATAAAAAATGCAAAAGTTGGTGTAACAGTAGCTAAAAGAAATAGTAACAATTCTATTGATTATACAAAAACTGGAGGGATAGCAAGAATTTACGGTGGAGCATTTGTTGGAAACAAAAGAGATTTTGAAGTTTACCCATATTATATAGCAACTTCATATAACAATAATTTTTATTCTTTTCAACCGGCAGTAAGTAAATGTAAATTGGTCGAATGTAGTTTTATGGGAGACGGAAATAGCGTTGAACAAAAGGACTTTTGCATTTGGGCTGAGGGGGTCTATAGTCTGACTATTGCTCAGTGCGATTTTAACCTCGATCCAAATGGCAATGCTACCTATAGTGGGTCTAATGGAACTGCTGTTGCAATTAGAGCTTTTTTCTCAAATATTCGCATCATTGGAGGATTCAATTATAATATTAAGAATTATTTGCATGGTGTTGTTGCACATAACGCTAATGGAGAGTATCCAATTGTTATTGATGGGATGCGTTTTTCAAACATCAAATCAAACGCCATTGTAATCAATAATTCTACAGGAAGCCGTATTACAAATAATAAGTTTTATTCCACCGACCAAAACATATCTTATGACCCTTCTACAGGGGTATACCTTTTCGAGTGTAATAACTATAAGGTTGAAAACAATCAGTATTTTGGATCCGGCACTACGTCTGCAAACCAGGTTGGCATCCTAATAAGAAACAGTGGCCCTTACGTAAATAATGTTTATAATAATACTTTCAATTATCTTAACCAAGGAATTTTTGCTATAGGCTATAACTGGAATGAAAATGATGGTACTGGCTTGAAAATAAATTGTAATGATTTTACAAATGTCAATTACAATGTTGGTGTAATGGATTTACCATACTATCAGTATGGAACAGATTGGACCGGAATACAAAAAGTTCAAGGAAAGGAAAATCTAGGAACATTCGATAATGTTAGAAATAAATATGGTGTTCCAGGTGGCGGATGTAATGCAGGATATGAGAACAAATATCATTTAACTGCCTATAATAATAGTGCCGCACATTATTTTTCTATTACCAGACATGGAACATTTCAGGATACTATATTTCATCCAACACCGCAAACATACAATAGTTGTAGTGACCTTACTGAAGTAGTTAATATACCTGGTCAACCGGCTCCTGGTTCAAAATCACTTTATTGCCCCAACAACGCAACTCCTTTAATGTCTAAATCTCAGTTATATACTGAAATATTATTCCTAAATGATACCATTAGTTTACTGATGGATTCAATATCAGTGTTTATTGACAAAGGTAATTCTCAACATATGATTGATTTGGTGTTTGATGAGTATTTATCCGCTGAAAACTTGAAGGACTCTTTACTTGCAGCAGGTGCATGTTTAAGCGATACTGTATTAAGAGCATATTACACAAAGCCAGATGTACCTTCAAATTATATTAAACAAATACATGATATAAATGCGCCTGTTGCGCCTATCGTTTGGCAAGACATACTTAATCTTGGATTGGGAGATGGATTGATGGATACCCTGGCAAATATGCAAGCAAGAACTTACTTAAGCCCTTCAAACGAATTATCAACAAGTCTTACTTTTTTTAAAGGCAAACTTCAGGATTGTTACTTTGAAAAGTTTGACCGTTTTCTAAATGATAGTGTTGAGCATTCAATAGATAGTGTGATTGTCTTCTTAAAAGAAGGTGTTATTCCTAATAGCGATTTGTATTTGGTAGATGCCTATCATTCCTTAGGTGACAGGGATAGTATGTATACCTATTTATATAACTTATATTATAAAGGTGGATTTTATGAGGATTTAGTTAATCTGAAAATGATTTATTGGGGATTGGAAGATTATCCGGCAGGAATGGAAAGTTTAAAGGTGGATGAAACAACCCAGGCACAGGTGTATGCATTAGCTTATTCCGGAAGTTACATAGTTGAAGGTATTGCACGGGGATTACTATCTTATATTTGGGGTATAGAACTTCAAGCTGAGAAACCGGTTCCGTTTAGCGAAGGAGGATTGCGCGCTCAAAATCCAATTACAAAATCAAAACAAACAACAAAGGCGTTTTCAAGTAACATCAAATTATTTCCAAATCCAGCTAATAACCAATTGATAATAGAATTAGAGAATAATGATGTCAATAACTGTATTGTATCGGGTGTAGATGGTAAAATTTATGCGAAAATTGACATTAAGGAAATGCATTCTATTATAGATTTAACCCATTTTAATAATGGAGTGTATTTTGTTAGTTTCTTCCATGGGAAACAAATCATAAGTACAAAAAAGGTGGTTGTAATGAAGTAATAAACGAAAAACGGATAGTTTCTGCCTGCTTTTTTATATATTTATATATGCAAATTAAGGTGTTAATAGTTGTATGTACTTTTCTTTTGCGAACTGGTATTTGTCAAACACAGTTACCTAATTTTGACGAATACTTCAAAGTAGGTTTTAAGACGCTTATGTCACAACACATTGTGAGGTTAAGTGATTCAGTCTATATAAGTCATAATATAGTTACCGATAGTATATCAGGAAGATTGGATTGTGGTTTAATGAAAATAGATAATAATGGAAATGTAATTAGCAAAAAAACAATCAATTTCCAAAATAAGGATTATCTATGGCAAAACTATGCATATAATAATTTTGTAAGAATTAGCAATTCCAGCATGCTGTTGTTAGGAGTTAATCATTATAACACATCTACAACTAATAATATTTTTTGTAAAATCAATACTGAAACATTGGATACAATAAAATGCAAATACCGTTCAGACAATTATTCGTATAGTATTCTTAATGCAATAAAATTACATGAAAACAAATATTTGATAGTTGGAAATAAGTTCTCAAATGATACTACTTGGCCATATATATTGGAAATAGATACAAACTTAAACTTTTTGAACTCATATACCATGCCTGCTTATAATTCAATTGTAATGGATAGTAAATTGGACCCAGTTAATAAAAGACTATTTCTTACTATGAACACCACTGTAGGACCGAATTTTTATGGTTCCTTATTAACAACTGATACAGTTGGGAATGTTTTAAATTATCATCTTAACACAACAGCCTTAAACAATAACTATTTCCAGACATTTTTTTCAGATTATGATAGTACATACATAAGCATTGGCATGAAAGGTACATCCATTTGGGGGGGGGATAATTTATATAAGCTTTATATTGTAAAATCTAATAGGAATACACTTCAGCCTATTTGGCAAAAAACATATTCTACTGCACATGCCTGGAATATTTTGTATGATGCAGTGATTAAAGATAATGGCTCCATTGTAGCCAGTGGTATGTTTGCAGATAGCGCTTATTCGGGTTTTAATGTTTGGAATGCTAATAGAATGGGAGTTTTATTAAAGGTCAAACATGACGGCTCATTAGAATGGATGCGCAAATTTGATAATTTTCAAAATCAACCTAACTCACAATATGACGAATTATTAAAGGGTATTGAGGAAGTTGCTGATGGTGGATATATAGCTTGTGGCGTTCCATATGCAAAATCAGACGCGGAAACTTGGATTATTAGAGTTGACAGCAACGGGTGCTTCAATTCATCTTGTTTACCAAGCAATGTGGGAATTAGAAAATATGTCAAAAATGAAAATATTACAATTTACCCCCAACCAGCCAAAGGCGCATTAAATTTAAGTTTTGAGATCGCCCAGGCCAATGATTTCAAAACGATTAGTATTTACAATAGCTTAGGCCAATTAGTCAAAGAAGAAGAAATCACATTCAACAATATGAAGGCTTCAATAAACATAACAAATCTTCCAACCGGAATTTATTTATTGAAGTTGAGAGACGACAATAGAAACCTAGAGATAAACAAGAGATTTGTGATTGATAAATAAAACCCAATTAAAACAGTCTCTTGAATAGATTTATTCTACAATTCTTGGATTAGCGAGATCTAGTGCAGCAAAAGTTTTTTCAAATATTTCATTTAGTTCAATCGCATCATCGAATTTTATCAACCATGAATCATGAATGGTACAACAGCTAATCTTCGATTCTAAAATTTTCTTGGTAATTATGTCCAGTAGGATTTCACTTTCTATCCTTTGTGCCATAAGATTTGGCAGAGTATATCGCTTCATGTGGCTGGTATCTATATCAGGGATTATTTTCAAAGAGCAACGCTTCAAAGCATCCAAAAAATTTAACGCATCGGGATAGAATGTTGCAAAAAGATGCCGCATGTGCAAGCGTTCTGAACCAAGCTCAGGATTGTTACGATACTTATACGGCGACGAATAAAGTACATGTTTGTATAATAAGTCTTTTAGCTCGTGACGTTTCATTCCCCCTGCATGAGCAAGTCTGTCATAAATCACGCCGGTAACACAATCATTCATAAATAATCGTAGGGCTCCATTATTATGTATTGATTTAATAAAAGGAATTAAGGGGCGTAATTCAGATCTAAGGTTGAGGATTTCGG
>JBFWYJ010000156.1:0-7366 GCA_050186555.1 Bacteroidia bacterium | reverse complement strand
ACAACGGGTGTTGTCTGAATCAATAATAGATTGTCCGATAGTAAATTCTTCAATATTCATAGCAAACTCTTTCATCTTTTCATCTATGTATTTTTATTGCGCCATATTTTTTAAAGTTCTTAAATAATTGTTACCTTCCGCATTCAAGGCATAAAATAAAAAATCAAGGCTAATATCAAACCAAATACCATACCCGTCATAATCATTTGCCATGCCTTAATACGATCTTTTCTGTAATTTTCTTTTTGATCAATGGAAAATGTTTTGCCGATATCTCCAAAATTAAATACGCCTTTTATTCCGAAAGCAACGCAAAACTTAAAGTACCATTGCTGAAAACTCACACCAAGCGAAGTTGCAGGGATAAAAAGAGTCAATCTCCATATTTTGTTTGCATCAAGCATAAATATTAAAACAATTACTGTAATAGTCAATACAATAGAAAAGATGGCTGCTTTTTTTCTCCTTTTAATTTCTTCGTGACCAATGTTACATGCTCCTGGAATGTAGTGATTATCTGAATCATTGCTATTCTTATTTTCCTGAAACAACGACATGAAAAGAGTTTCGGAATTTATTGAAATTGCTTTTGTTTTCATTTTTATATTTTATTAGTTTGAATAATAAAAACGTTCGTTAATAATTTTTCCATCTTTCCATTTCTGCACTGCAACCTGGGACATTTTCATACGAGGAGCTCCTTTATAAGTAACATCCATTTCCCATTCAGATGTTGTTACATTATCACCAACAGCAATTGATTTCACTTCCGCCCCATGAAAGGCTTCAATCATTTGCATAGCTTGTAACTCTCTTTCTCGATTTGCAGACTTTCCAACTGTAGGTGGATTAGAGTTTTCCTGCATTACAACATCTTCATGGTAATACTTTTCAAAAGCATCCATTTGTTTTCCGGTAAGAATCATTTGATTCAACTCTTCAATTTTTTCTTTTAAGTTCATTAGATATAATTTTTAGTTAGTATATCACAAAGGTATTAATTTATATGTTTAAACATATATTGGTTAAACGAATTTTATATTTTAATTGTATTTTATTGATAAACAATTAGTTATGCTATTTGCCGCAAATGCTATAAAGACCTTACGGTATACTTCTCTTAATTTTTTACTGAAAAGGTATTTCAAATAAAAAAAAATACTACATTTGACCGTTCTATATAAATAGTCAAATGGTCGAAAATAGTAATTCGGGTAATTCAGATAAAACGGTTATAATATTAGCCGCTGCCCAAAAAAGGTTTGCTCATTACGGCCTTCTTAAAACTACGATGAATGATATTGCTGAAGATATCGGTATGTCTAAAGCATCTTTGTATTACTACTTTGCTGATAAAGAAACTATTTTCCAAGACGTAATTAGAAAAGAACAAAGAGAGTTTGTAAATCAAATCGAAAAATTTCTTTCTGACAAAGTTAGTGGAGAAGAATTATTAATTACTTATGTTAAGAAAAGATTATCGTATTTCCAGACTTTTTTAAATCTTAGTAAATTAAGTTCAGACTCTATTAAAGGTATAAAACCAATCTTCTCACAACTTTTTGAAAATTTCAAGCATGAAGAAGTTACCCTGCTTAAAAAAATTATTAAAAATGGAATAGAGAATGGGGAATTTGAGAAAGTAAATGTAACTGAATTTTCAGAATTGTTTATTTCTCTCATTCAAGGGTTAAGAAGCAACCTTATTATTAGAAAAGAATTGGAAAATTTAGATAAAAAGGATTATCAGATTTTGGAAAAACAATTTATTAACGTAGCAAAAATATTTAGTAAGGGAATAAAAAAATAAGTGTATGAAAAACAAGAAAAAAATAATTATTTATACTGCTTTAGTCATCGGTTTAATTTTGGGCGGATACAAAGGAGTTTTATGGTATCAGCACATGAAAGCGTATGAAAGCACGGATGATGCACAGATCGATGGCAATGTAATTCCTGTAATAGCCCGTGTCGGAAGTTATATAAACCAAGTAAAAGTTAAGGAAAATCAAAACGTTCAGTCAGGAGAATTAATTGTTTTGTTAGATAGCTCAGAACTTTCTTCAAAACTTAATCAGACAAAGGCGGGTTTGGAAAGTGCAGAAGCACAATTAGCAGTAGCAAAATCTTCTGCTAACGATGTTTTACAAGCCAAAAATTTGGCGACACTTTCATTGGAAATCCCTAAAACAAATCTGTGGAAGGCACAGAATGAATATAAGCGATACGATGATCTTTATAAGCAAAAATTGGCAACCCCTCAACAAATTGATACTTACAAAGCCAATTTAGAAACTGCACAATCACAGTTTGATATTGCCAAGCAAAAAACAGAAACTTCCGAATTGCAATATCAAACAGCAATGGCTCAAGTAAAAGTTGCTGAAGCTAATGTTTTTCAAAAACAAAAAGATTTGGAATATGCCCAATTACAATTATCCTATACAAAAATTTATGCTCCTGTTTCGGGGTTGATCTCCAAAAATAATATTCAGCCCGGACAACTTATTCAAGCAGGCCAACCCTTAATGTCGGTAGTTCAGGATAAAGAAGTTTGGATTATTGCCAATTTTAAAGAAACACAAATGGAAACCATCAAAGTAGGTAATGAAGTTATAATTAAAGTAGATGCGTATCCTGAATTAGAAGTAAAAGGTGAAGTGGAGTCCACGAGTGGAGCTACAGGTGCAAAATTTGCTTTATTACCACCTGATAACGCATCCGGAAATTTTGTAAAGGTGGTTCAACGAATTCCGGTGAGAATAAAAATAATTCATACCGATCAGTCCAAAAAACTTCTTAATCCTGGGTTAAGCGTAAGTGTAGAAGTTAAGAAGTAAAATAAATGATGGCAAAGAGCGAACCAAATAAATGGATTGTTGTTATAACGGTAGTTTCTGCTGCTTTACTTCAGCTAATTGATACTTCTATAGTTAACGTTACCCTGACTCAAATGATGGGTAATTTAGGCGCATCTTTAGGAGATATTAGTTGGGTTGTAACGGGGTATGGTGCAGCAAACGTAGTAATGATTACTTTATCGGGATGGTTGAGTTCAAAATTTGGACGTAAGAATTATTTCACAGCATCCATTGTCTTATTCACTATTGCCTCTATCTTTTGTGGAACATCCACCACCGTTTCTGAACTTATTATTTTCAGAATCATTCAGGGTATTGGAGGAGGAGGTTTACTTTCTACAGGACAAGCCATTTTAATAGATACTTTTCCAAAAGAAGAATTGGGTAAGGCGAATGCGGTATTTGGCATGGGCGTTATTATCGGGCCATCCATTGGCCCTACACTTGGTGGATACATAACAGATCATCTTTCATGGAACTGGGTTTTTTACATTAACATCCCTGTTGGAATCATAGCCGCTATTCTTGCTGTTCTTTATGTTAAAGAATCCGAACATAATCAAAAAACAGGGAAAATGGATTGGCTTGCCCTAATGATGCTCATCGTCACCATTGGAGCACTTCAGGTAGTATTGGAAAAAGGAGAAAGTGAAGATTGGTTTGAAACACGATATATTACTATACTAACTATTTCGTTTGTTTTGGCGGGAATAATTTTTGTTTGGCGACAGTTAACTGTCGACCATCCTATTCTCAATTTACGATTACTAAAAAACAGGCAGTTTGCCGTTGGCTCTTTCTTTTCGTTTATTCAGGGAGTTGGATTGTATGCTTCTGTTTTTGTTGTACCTGTTTTTTGCCAAACCATGCTCGGATATAATTCTCAAGATACAGGAAATTTATTAATGCCCGGAAGTTTGGCAGCAGGAATGATGATGCCAGTAGTGGCTGTGCTAATGAAGAAGACTAAAATTTCACCTGTACTTCTTGCGGGAATTGGCTTTTCATTATTTATTGTTTTTGTATGGCAATTATCTGGTATGAGTTTAAGTACCGGAGCTAATGATTTCTTTTGGCCGCTCATTTTACGAGGCGTTGGTCTTGGATTGCTCTTTATCCCTCTGCTGACAATAACCATTGCTCCTTTAGAAGGTAAAGACATTTCTCAGGGAACTGCATTAACGAATACACTTAGGCAATTGGGTGGTTCTTTTGGAATTGCAGCAGCAACCACATTTATAAGCGTTAGAAATATTTTTCATTACAACAATTTAACAGAACACGTATCTGTATATAACCAACCTACTTATGATCGATTAAATTCTCTTACGGCCCTGTTTGTTTCAAAGGGCAGTGATATTAATACCGCTCAACTAAAAGCCGCTGCTGCCATGAAAGGAACTGTTTTTAAACAATCCATGTTGCTTACCTATAATGACGTTTTTCTTATTGTGGGTGTATTTTTCGCAATCTGTATACCCTTGCTTTTACTTTTTAAAGCAAAGAAAAAAACCGTGGAAGGTCAGGTGAAAGAAGGAGAAGAACAACACATGGAAATGGTAATGGAATAAAAATTTATAAATATGAAAAAGAGTATCATACTAATTTTTGGTTTGCTGAACATAACTTTTTTAATGGCTCAGAATAATAGTTATAGTCTTAAGCAATGTATTGACTATGCAATAGGCTCAAGCCCCGAAGTCAAAAACTCAACAATTGATGTTGTTATTAATGATAATAAGACTAAAGAAGTAAGGTCAAAAATACTTCCTCATGTAGATGCAGAAGCGGATTATCTTCACAATTTTAATATTCAGAAAATCATTTTAGAAAATGGTGTTATCCCCGCTTTTTCAAATCCAATGATTCCTTACGGGCAAGTGATTGCTTTCCAATTGCAACTTAAAAATTCTATAACCGGTTCCGTTAACGCTTCACAGGTTATTTTCGATAAATCTTTATTTTCAACTTTAAATTCCGCCAAATTATATAAAGAATTAGCTGACCAAAATTTAAAGAAAACAAAAGTTGATGTTATTGAAATGGTGACGAAAGCTTATTACGGAGTATTGGTGACCCAACAACAGGTTGCATTCTTAGAAAGTAATTTGCAAAGGATAGATTCTGTCTATAAGGAAACGGAGGCTCGTTTTAAAAGCGGTTTAGTAAGGCAGATTGATTTGTACCGAATTGAAGTTGCCATGAACAACATAAAAGAAGAAAAAGAAAAGGCACTTCAAAATTTGCTTTTAAGTAAAGCTGTATTGGCTTTTCAAATGAACATTGATAAACCTGAAGATATTATTTTATCTGACACCTTAAACGAATCTTCGCTTTATGATGCCGGTAATATTACAGATGCTAAAATAAAATATACAGACAGGCTTGAGTATTCCATTTTACAAACTCAACAACAAATAAGCATAAAAAACACTAATGTTGCTAAAGGGGCATTCTACCCACGCCTGTCAGCATTCGCAACAAGCGGTTATAATCCGGCTGCAACAAATGCATCGGATCTTTTTCAAAGCACCCGCTATTTTAACTATACCTATGTTGGAGCAAGATTACAAATACCAATTTTCAGCGGCTTCGAAAAAAATTACAAATTAAGGAATGAATTATTAGCAGAAGAGAAACTAAAAAACAAAAAAGATAGAACTGAAAAGTTAATCAATCTTGAAGTACAGCAGGCACAAATTAATTATACTAAGAGCCTTGAATCAATTAAAATACAAAAACGAAACTTAAATCTTGCTCAGGAAAACCTTAAAAGTATAAAAATTGAAAATGAAAAAGGAATTGTAAATAATATTGAAGTAACGAATGCGGAGTCCGATTTAAGACTGGCACAAAATAATTATTACAACACGCTGTATCAGGCATTCATAGCAAAAGTGGATTTTGATAAAGCAACAGGAAAACTAAATAATTAAAAAAATGGAAAAAATTATTATCGCTATCGATCCGGCAGAGTTTGCATCACCTGTTATAAATGAAGGATTTTTACTTGCAAGAAAATTAGAAGCATCTATCGATTTAGTATCAATAATTGACCAAGAGTTAGATACATTCATTGCCAGTACAGGATTAATGTATGATAATCAATGGGAAGAAAGATTGGCAAGTGCAACTCAGGAACTGACTAAGATTAAAAATGAAAACTCAGACTTAAAAATCGAGGTAATTACATCTATTGCTTATCCCAAAGAATTTCTACTTAATCACATCTTCGAATCAAAGGCTACTTACATTATTATTGGTACACATGGCAGATCAGGACTTGCACAATTATTTATGGGCGGAACTGCTGAACACATAGTGCGGCACTCAACAATTCCGGTTGTGGTAGTTCCTTTTAAGACAAGTGAACATTAATTTAGGTTTTTTTTGGATTTTTCTCAAAATATTGATTTTATTTCTACCTTTGAACAGTTAACCAGTAAACTATTTCAAATGGAATGTAAAGAAATGCACGATGCTTTAGGTTATAAAATTGTTTATTCCGGTAAATTATTAATTAAAAAAAATTAATAGCAGATTTACGGCATTCACAAGCGATCTTTCTTTTGACCAATTGGCAATTCTACATTTTTTATCTCGAAATGAAAGGCAAGAAATCATTCAACAAGATATTGCAATTGCTTTGGATAAAACAAAATCAGCCATTCTTAAAACAATTGATATTCTTGAACAGAAAAAATATTTAAAAAGAGTTCCGGCTCCGGAAGACAGGCGTAAAAATGTAATTGAATTAACCCCTGCGGGCAATAAAATTATAGAAGGTGTTCATAAATTATATATGGAAGAAGAAGAGTACATCACTAAAGGAATAAGTAAGAAAGACTTGGAAATTTGTATGCGGGTATTAGATCATATTAAAACAAAATGTAAAAACTAAAAAAATTTATCTAAATAGTTTCCTATGACACTATATCATAGTAACTAATTATATAGTTTACAATATATACTAAAACAGTTATCTCATTGACAAAAAAAGTAAGAATCAATAATTTTTATTAAAAAAATAAATGAAAAATAATTTTCAAAATATTGGTCCCGGTCTGAAAGGCAGTGCGCCTCTTTATAGGAGGCAGATACGGTTCAAATCCGTACGGGACCTTTTTATTGGATTTACTTAGGTGATTTAATAAGAGACCACGAAATGCTAACAACAGAATGAACGAAATATGAAAAATTTATCCTATCAAAAAAAATACGTCCCTATAAAAGGCTTTAAAAGTTAGATGATATGAAAAAAACACTTCCATTATTTCTTTTTATTGCTTTAACTGCTTGCAGTGCTAAACTGTTATTGCCAACACAAACGGATGTAAACAGAGTTTCAGCCAAGTACCCTGGTTATACTTGGAATGAGCTCATGGCAGGTAAATCTATTTACGAACAGAATTGGAGAATACTCAAGGATCCTGCATCACGAAACGAGGAGCAATGGAAAGAAATAGTTCCACACATGGTCAAAAAACTAAACAAAAGAAAGGGTA
>JBFWYJ010000155.1:0-7411 GCA_050186555.1 Bacteroidia bacterium | reverse complement strand
ACTATTTAATAATGCTAAATCCGGTTGCTTACCCAACTTATTCTCTTTTATTAAAATGGCGTCTTTATAGATTTTCTCTGCTTTTTCATATTCCTTCCTGATTTTATGTAAATAGGCATTATTAATTTCAATCTTGATAAAATTTGTGGAAGTTGGTTCCATTGATTTGTTAGCATTGGCGAGTGCAGAGTCCATCATTAGTCCACCATCCTTAAGTTTATTCATGCTTAAATAAAGCATAGATAAGTTATTGTAGATTAAAGCCTTCCCAAGGTCATCTTTTTCAGATATACATAATTGTAACCCCGATTTATATATTTCCTCCGATTCCGCATATTTGCCCATCTCCTTTAATAATACGCCTTTGTTATTTAAGGAAACTGCTAACATAATCTTATTGTCAAGGCCCTTTCTGATTTTAATTGCTGAATCACAAAAAGGAATAGCCTTTTCAAATAAACCTCTGATTTGGTAGAGCAAAGCCAAGTCTCCAAGCGCTTGGGCTGCATTATTAGAGCTTGACTTATGTGCTAATTCGTAGTTATTAAGTGCCAATTTAAAACTGTTTTCTGCAAGAAAAATTCTTTTGGATTTCATAAGCATCTCTCCCTGCCTAAGATGGTTGTATGCTATGCTTTCAAAACTATAAGCACTTTTTCCTCCAAGCCCGGAATTGTTTATCAGTGAAGCTTTCCACCCTGTTCCTTTTTCCTTGGCCTCAAACATGGCACTATTATCTAGAAAAGAAATCACATAATTAAAATTACTCTCATCATAATCCTCCTTCATTTTGTTCATGGACTTAGACACATCCAAATCTGTAAACTTGTCCCATAAATTTCGCTTTTGTTTCTTCTCTTCTTGCGGAAACGCCTTAACACCAAGTAACGCGCAAAAAAAGAGTAATGCTATTTGTTTGGCTTTCATTTCAAATTAATGTATTGATTAATTTTAAAAAACAAATCCATAAACACAATTTTAGGATTGGCATTTCGTTCTATGTAATAGTAATTGCTGTTAAATTCTTCTACAAGCTTTTTATAATTTTTATTGTTAACGAAGGGTGAAAATTTGTCAAGAAATTCTTTCTCTGCACCTCCAACTTTAACCAATTCCTTTGAGCCGTAATTTTGCATTAATGCGTCGCGAAAGATAGATAACGAAAACATAAGAAACTGCTTTTGTCTCTCTCTGCCAATTTTAGAAATATCCTCAACCAATTCTGTTGCCTTATTAAAATCAAATTTTAATGCGGCACGCATGAACGTTTGAAAGTAGCCCAAAAACTCATCGTGCTCTGAATCTATATTAATATTTAACAGCGCCTCTCTTAATGAACCGTTTGCTAAAAATGCAGCTTGCTTAGCGACTGAATCACTGACTTTAAAATCAGAAACAAGCTTCTCTGTTATTTCCTTGTCGCTTAAATCATAAAAAGGAATTTGCTGTACTCTTGAAATTATTGTAGTTAGTAGCTTCTCTACTTCAGAAGTGATCAGTATAAAAATAGTTTGATCAGGCGGTTCTTCCAATATTTTTAATAGTTTGTTTGCAGCTTCATTATTCATTAAATGGGCTTGCCAAATTATCATGATTTTGTATCCGCCCTCGTAACTGGTGTAACTTAGCTTTCTTAAAATATCTGAGGCTTCTTCTACCGGAATAATTGGTTGCTTATTCTCTGCATTCATCTTCTCTGTCCAATCATTCAAAGCCAAATACGGATTTTCCAAATACGCTTCTCGAAACTCATTCGCCAACGTAACGCTACTTTTTACAGATGTTGATTTAATGATTGGAAAAATGAAATGTACATCAGGATGGATTAATTTAGAAATTTTACTACAAGAAGGACATTGCCCGCAAGGATTTCCATTAGAAGGATTTTTACAAAACAAATGCTCCACAAATGATATTGCCGCCGGAAGTTGGCCAACTCCTTCTTTCCCGGAAAACAATAAAGCATGAGGAATTCTACCTGAACTAACCATTTCAGATAATCTTTCCTTTACTTTTGATTGTCCAACTACATCAGAATACGACATTTTTAGTACTTTGGTATCATGCCTCGAATTCCCATGTCAACAGGGGTTTCACCTATTTCAGGCTGAAAATATCCGTCCGCAGTTAACTCATTCCACTCGAAGCTTTTGTTATTTGATAAAGAAATTGTAATTACGATGTCTTGTGTTTCGTTTCCCGTTATCACAATTGGTGCCCCAACCGTTGGCGCAGCATTTGTAACAAACTCTCCTGTTACAACACAACTGCCAGGAGGAATTGGCGAATTAGGATTAGGATTAACCACAGTTGTTTGTGCTGCTTGTCCGTCAGAAAAATAATCTACGCCCAGAACTTTTGTATGAAACCCCCAATACCCTTGCAAATGGTTTCCGGCTCCGCCATTAGCTGTAGGTGTCATTACAGTTCCTTTCATTTTATATTTCTTTACATAGGTATTATACCCCACAAAAGACGCAATTGTACCGTCAATAATTCCTGCAGAAGTTGTCTTGACCTTAATATCATAATTTTGATAGGAAAGTGATACGCGCAGCCATTTATAAGTTCCCACAACAGATGGTGTTATAGGAACCGCAAATATTACTTCGTCATCCTTAACCACATAACTCTCACAAAAACTAATGGCTGTTGTGCCTCCACATGTTGTTTCAGGCGCATGATAAAGTACGACTCCGCTGCCTAACTGTGTCATGTCATTTTGTGCTAATTCGATATAATGAACCGCTATGCCATTAAATTTTGGCGAATAGGCTCCATTACCAGATGCCACAACAGTTGGTTGTCCAAAATTATTTAATCGTACTTGTGTACTATCAAGCTTTACTTTAAAAACCAACTTTGGACTTGGCATTGTGTTCGGATAAACGGTATCCGGAAACTCACAGGTTGGACAAGGACTGGGATTTCCCCCTGTGGTAGTAGTTGTATTACCTGGAGGCGTGTCTTCATTTTTCTTTTTGCACTGTGTAATCGTTAATCCCAATGCAATGACCAAGGCAAAGGCGAAAATATTTTTAATCTTACGCATGTATGTTCAATTTTTAATTCTAAATATTACGCCTAAATTTACGAAAATCATGCGTGCCATTGTACAAAGAGTTTTAAAATCTTCGGTTTCAATAGGGGATTCGGAATATTCTTCGATTAATCGTGGGTTACTTGTACTCATTGGAATTTGTGAAGAAGATGAGTCAGAAGACACAGAATGGTTGGTTCAAAAAATTACCAATATGCGGATTTTCTCTGATGAGCAGGGTAAAATGAATTTATCTTTGATTCAAATAAGCGGAGAAATATTGATAGTAAGCCAATTCACTTTGCACGCATCCACTAAAAAAGGGAACAGGCCTTCCTTTATTGCTTCTGCCAAACCGGAAAAAGCCATTCCATTATATAATGCTTTCATTGAAAAGTGTCAATCTATCACGGGAATTGGAGTAAAAACCGGGCAATTTGGGACCGATATGAAAATCTCTTTAATAAACGACGGACCGGTAACAATTATCCTGGATTCTAAAAACAAAGAATAAAACAATTTTTTTACCTTTATTGCTTAGCATTTAAGTGTGAAGCCAAAAGTACTTTTAGAAAATAAACATTTCGATATTACGATTTTAAGACTTTGTCATCAATTGATTGAAGTTCATGGCGATTTCAGTAATTCAGTTATTATTGGATTGCAACCGCGAGGTATTTATCTGGCAAGACGTATTCAAAGTGTATTATCACAAATTCTTAAAAACAAAACCATTCACTGCGGCGAATTGGATATTACTTTCTTTAGAGATGATTTTCGTAAGAAAGAATTGATACCAAACAAAACACACATTGATTTTATCATAGAAGATAAAAATGTGATTTTAGTTGATGATGTACTTTTTACAGGACGAACAATTCGTGCCGGACTTGATGCTATGCTTGCATTTGGCCGGCCTTCCGATGTAGAGCTTTTAGTATTAGTTGACAGAAGGTTATTTAGACATGTTCCTATACAGGCAAAATATATTGGTATGCGAATTGATTCTATTCAAAAACAAAATGTAAAAGTTGAATGGAAAGAAGTTGATGGCAAAGACAGAATCACTTTGCATGACAAATAATATGCGTCCAGAGAAAAATTCATACCCTTCTTATTACGATTACTACATTAATTTAATTAAGGAAAACAACATTCGTGATGCGCTTTCAGCCAATGAAAACGAAATTGTTTCTTTATTTAAATCTGTTCCAAGCAACAAACATGATTATGCTTACGGAGAAGGAAAATGGACCATCAAACAAATATTGCAACACATTAACGATGCAGAAAGAATTCTCTCGTACAGGGCACTTCGGTTCTCACGTGGAGACGGTCAAATCTTAACCGGTTTTGAAGAAAATGATTATGCTGAGCATGCAAAAGGGCTTTTGTTTTCATTTGAAGAACTGATGATGGAGTTTCGAGCAGTAAGAAAAAGTACAACTCTATTATTTAAATCACTCCCGCCATCAGATTTGTTGTTATCCGGCAAAACACACTCAGGAAATACAACCGTATTGGCCTTAGGATTCATGATTTGCGGACATGCTGCGCATCATGTTTCAATAATTAAAGAGCGGTATTTCTGAATTCAGACTATTTTTTGGAAATTTATTAGGTTAATGAGTAAATAAATCTTACATTTGATTTTTGAATACTTCTTTATTCAAAAATGAGTCATCTTAGTGTAAATCGCCTTCTTGGAATAAAACAACTAACGAAAGATGACATTAATTTAATCCTAGACACAGCAAAAAACTTTAAAGAAGTCATTAATCTTCCGATTAAAAAAGTTCCTTCTCTCAGAGATATTACTGTCGCTAACCTGTTTTTTGAAAATTCAACACGCACGCGTTTATCATTTGAATTAGCACAAAAAAGATTAAGCGCCGATATCATTAATTTTTCTGCTTCGAACTCTTCTGTAAAAAAAGGAGAAACATTAGTTGACACAGTCAACAACATTCTTGCAATGAAAGTGGACATGATAGTGATGAGACATAGTAGTCCCGGAGCCGCAGTTTTTCTTTCTAAGAAAGTAAATGCGCGAATTATCAATGCGGGCGACGGCGCTCATGAACATCCAACCCAAGCGCTTTTAGATGCTTACTCAATACAAGAAAAATTAGGTGCCATTAAAAATAAAAAAGTAGTTATTGTAGGCGACATTCTTCATTCCAGGGTTGCTATATCAAATATATTTTGTCTTCAAAAACTTGGTGCTAAAGTGAAAGTGTGTGGTCCTGCAACATTAATTCCAAAATACATTTCAAGCCTTGGCGTAGAAGTTGAGCCGAATTTAAAAAAGGCACTGGAATGGTGTGATGTAGCAAACATGCTGAGAATTCAGTTAGAACGCCAAGACATTAAATACTTTCCTAGTATTAGAGAATACAGTATGTTATATGGCCTTAACAAAGAAATTCTCGATTCACTTTCCAAAAAAATTGTGGTGATGCATCCCGGTCCAATCAATAGAGGTGTTGAAATTACCAGCGATGTTGCAGATAGCAAACAGTCTATTATTCTAGATCAGGTTGAAAATGGAGTAGCTGTTAGAATGGCCGCAATGTATTTATTGGCAGGCCGCCAGGGTTCTTAAAAAATCTGATACAAAATTGGTTTACTCGGACTAGCATCATTTTCAAATGGTGCAATTTGAATGTTTAAAATATATGTTCCGTCAAAAACTTCATTTGAAACATAAACCATTTCCGTTATGGTTTTGTGTTTTTGAGGATTAGCAGGATAATTCCAGAATGCATGATGCGCCGCCAACTTTCCTCCATCAACTTCTCTGTCAATGCTAGGTAAATCTATCAGGATATGCTCGATTCCTTTTTCATTCAAAAAGTAAATCGCATCTTCTTCAATATATGGTGGATTTGAATTACTGTATTGAGCGTGTAACTTTGAAGGGCTGTTACTAAGCGTGCGAATAACTATTGCCTCAGTGTTTTTTGCTTCCTCTAAACTTGCTACCAATTGCTGTTTTGTAATTACAAAATCACCGTTATCAATTTGTTCAGGCAAAATAGTAACCAATTCGGCAACAAAGAAAAACTTCTTTAAATGCTGATTGATGGTTTCAAACTCTTTTGAAATATGTCCCAAACATTCCGTATGAGTCCCATTGCCATGAGGATTAAAACTGACATTTCTAAAATTAACACTTCCCCCCTTGTTTACATCTCCAATCCAGTCACCTACAATAACAGGTTCCAATTTCATCGGTTCAACATACCAGGCATTTACGCAATCCTTTGATGTTGTCAGAGGAATGGAAATGTCGATAGGCTTATATAGGTCTATTTTGTAATCTTTTCCTTTATGAAAAATTGAAGCAATCATAATTTGTTTATTCCTTTTAAAAATACGGTAAGTTAACCACCTATCAAAATCATACTTCTGTTTTCCTGTGCTTTTGCTTTTCCGAATTCAGAATTAAAATCTTCAATACCTCCTCGCTCTTTCTTTTTAGAAACTATTGCCTGCTGAATAAAGGATAGAATATCCTCTCCTTTCCTTAACACAGAAAGAATATCAACTTCACCGTTGGAGAATAAACAATTTTTTATTCTTCCATTAGCCGTTAATCGGATTCTGTTACAAGTATCACAAAATGGATTTGTTACCGTAGAAATTATTCCAAAATTTCCTTTGTAACCATTGATTTTATATTTTCTCGAAGTGTCGTTTTTGCCATCTTCAATCTTCGCCATATTATCATTACCAAAATAATCAATGGCAGTTCGAATAATTTCTTCCGCTTTAATCGTTCTTGAGAAATCCCATTTATTACCCTGAAAGGGCATGAACTCAATAAACTGTAGTGTCGTTTCTAATCTTTGAGTAAGTCTTATAAAATCAATTATTTCATCATCATTTTCATTTTTGATAACAACAACATTAATTTTTGGTTTAATCCCACTTTTAAAAAGCAAATCGATATTGCTCAGAATTCTATCGAAATAATCTCTCCTTGTTATCTTTACAAACTTTTCTTTTTTCAATGAATCAAGACTAATATTAATCTTATCTATTCTAGCATCTTTAAAAACCTGTAAATACTGATCGACAAGAATTCCGTTAGTTGTAAGCGCTAGCTCTATATTGAATCGGCTAAGCTTTGTTGCAATGTCAGCAAAGTCCTTCCTCAATAAAGGCTCGCCACCAGTCAGACGAATTTTTGAAATTCCTAAATCAACAAAAGTGGCAACAATTGCCTCGATCTCTTCTGCGTTCATTAAACTATCGTTTGGAGACAATTGAATCCCGTTCTCCGGCATACAATACGTGCAACGAAGATTACAACGTTCTGTTAATGACAATCTTAAATAATTATGTCTTCTACCAAACTTATCTATT
>JBFWYJ010000154.1:0-7440 GCA_050186555.1 Bacteroidia bacterium | reverse complement strand
TGCTTCCTGAACTATCTTAACTTTTTCTTCTAATGTTAGTTTTCTTGTACTCATAGTTATTTAATTTAAAGTTAATTAATTTAACTTTGTCACTATGTGTACGGTCTATTAAGGGGCTAGAACATTATCTTAAAGCCAAACATTCCCGCTGACATCGAATATCATATCACAAAAAATATCATAGACAAAAGCGACGGCAGGTATTTAATTAATGTAGAACTTAACAAGGTCATAGACGAGCCAACAATCAAGTTAATTTCTGACTACATCAAATCGACAAATAATGCCGTACCAAACATTCGAATGTTCTTCTCAATAAAAGGCGTTGGACGTGGTGCTTGGGCACGCGTCGACTATTTACCAAATTACGAACTAGACATGCTCGGGTCGACAGTTCAACAAAATAAAAACCTTGACGACGCATCAATTAAGGACATTAGTGACGTTGAAATAGTAGGCAAATGGAAAGACCTTACTTCGTTTTCAGTTCGGGCATTAATAATTTATAAGAAGAACAAAAAGCTTTTTATTAGGTGGTTATATGAGGACAAAAGTTATGACGATGTAAGCTTAAAAAAACAAAACGACAAGTATAAAGTAGTCAACAGAAATGGTTATGACGAATGGTATATTATTGAGACTAATGGGAACTTAGGGATATATAGTAGCAAAGGTAAGTTTAGCGAGGCGACACCAATTAAATAAGGCACGACCCGCTATTGTTCTTGTGTTCTATCCCCTTTATAGACCAACACATGTATAAGAGAAAACACAAAATAAGACACAATATTCTAAAAGTTCTTCAACAACGACAAGACACCGTTTACGCTGATTTTGAAGGCTTCAAGACAATCTCCAACATCGAAATTGCAATGGGTATAGACGAACTCAGCGAAAAAACCCAATATACAAAAGAGGAAATTACCGCTGAAGTAGAAATACTTGTCGACAGACATCAGCTAACAGTAATAACTGAAGACGCTAAGCCAAACTATTACGTGACTAGAATAGGAAGTGTTGCTTATTACGACAAGCAACATCTTGACGACGGCAAAAAATCATTGCTAACTCAGGTAAAGGACTACGTTGGAATTATTACTGCTATCGGACTGTTTGTCATCGCTGTTTACACTTTCATAAGTAATATTGTAGAAACAAAGCAAAATGCTCGGGATCTCGACACTATTAAAATTAGGCTGGACAGAATTAACAATAAGTTAAAGTAAGCACAGTGGCATAGCATCGGTCGTGCGTGTGGTTGTCCATATAGATTAAGTACACTTATCACTAACGGATGGACTCATGTAATATTTAAGCTATAAAACTGATAGTTTGATACAGAAGCATTGCCAATGCGGTTTAAGGTGTTAATCAAGTAGTTAGAGTTTAATATTTTTAATCAATCTAATCAAAGTACCCAACCACGGTTCGGATTGAGTCCCCTTAGGGGTACAACTCCAAAAAAAGGCAACTTTTTTTGGAGTTTTTTTATTTAAGGGGTTGAGGATGATGTTTTTGCACAAACGAAAAAATGAGCATTTTTAGTTGATATCAGTTCGACAAATTGTAAGCTAAGAATTAGGATCATCGAACTAAACCTCTTGAAAATGAATAAAAACAAATGATTTGATATCTTTATTCAAGAAATGACTTCACTGTTTAAATTTTTCAAAAAGTATAACCCACTTTCAAAAGAAGCGGAGAAAGCCATTGCAGAAATTTCCAAAATCATTACGATCAAAAAGAACACAGACCTTCAACCAATTGGTCACACTTGTAAAACAATTTACTTTATCAATAAAGGAGTTGCCCGGATTTATTATTTTAAAGACGGGGTCGATATAACTGAAAGCTTCGCCTTCGAAAATAATATTATCGCAAGAGTTGAAAGTTTGTTTACCGGGAAGCCATCGAGGAAAGCGATTCAAATTTTAGAGGACGCTGAAATTGTGGCGATAAATTCAACACAACTTTTTAAATTGTATGATAAGTTTCCCGAAATAGAACGATTGTTTCGACTGATTTTTGAATCAGCTTACGTTGGAACAGTTGACAGAATTGAAGGTATGCAATTTCATTCAGCAGAAGAACGATACAATGCGCTAATTAAGGAAGCTCCGAATGTATTGAAAAGAGTACCGTTAAAGTACATCGCTTCGTACTTAGGGATCACCCAAGTGAGCCTCAGTAGGATCAGAGGCACAAAGTAATTATTTATCATATGTTAAATGCTTCCGAAAATAGAGGAGGTAACTTTGCTTTATAAAAAGCAAGGTAATGGATAATGTAAAACTCGGTCTTAAAGAAAATTGGAGGCAGTTTACCTTGCTTGTAATTGTAAATGCATTTGTTGGCGGTATGGTTGGTCTTGAAAGGTCAATACTTCCAAAAATTGCTGAAGGAGAATTTCACATTGCAGCCAAAACAGCAATCCTTTCTTTTATAATTGTTTTTGGATTAATAAAAGCAATCACGAACTATTACACAGGTGCGCTTGCAAATAAAGTAGGTAGAAAAAATCTTCTTGTTATTGGTTGGCTATTCGCTATTCCTGTTCCACTTATTTTAATGTATGCACCAAATTGGAATTGGATCATCGCTGCAAATATATTATTAGGAATAAATCAGGGATTAACATGGAGTAGTACTGTAGTAATGAAGATTGATCTTGTAGGCGAAAAGCAACGAGGCTTCGCAATGGGATTAAATGAGTTCGCAGGATATCTATCAGTTGCAATTGTAGCCTTTCTCACAGGATGGGTTGCAGGTCAATATGGACTTAGACCGTATCCTTTTTTTATTGGAATAGCTTTATCATTACTGGGCTTTTTGGGGAGTTGGTTATTTATAAAAGACACTAAACATCACGTTGCAAAAGAAAGTACATCAAGCAATGTTCCTTTACTAAAGAATATATTTTGGGATACAACATGGAAGGATAAAAATCTTGGATCAGTAACTCAGGCAGGATTAGTTAATAATCTAAACGATGGAATGGTATGGGGAATATTTCCAATCTTATTAGCTCAAAAAAAATTTAGTATTGAGCAAATTGGAATCATCACAGCAACCTATCCTGCAGTTTGGGGATTGGGACAATTAGTAACAGGGAAGATGGCAGATCATTTTTGCAAGAAGGATATGTTATTTACTGGTATGTTTTTACAAGGACTTGCCTTATTAATAATGCCTTGGGCTCAAACGATGACTCATTATATTATTCTTTCTGTTGTTTTAGGATGGGGGACAGCAATGGTGTACCCAACATTTCTTGCAACGGTTGCAGAGAACACCAATCCACATGACCGGGCAAAAAGTTTAGGAATATTTCGTTTATGGAGAGATTCAGGATATGCTATTGGTGCAATCGTAACCGGAATTATTGCGGATGCATTGGGAATAAACGCTTCTATAATTGTAATCGGATTATTAACTGTTGGCTCTGCAATTATTATTCAGTATCGCATGAAATGCAAGAATGATAATTCAATAAAATTTTGGAATTAGTTAACAAATAAAGGAAAGTCAAATGAAGAATGTACAACCCGGCAATTGCATTGCTCTTGATGAGTTAAAGCAATTAATTGAAGCTAAACAACAACAAGTTAAAATAATTGATGTGCGAAGCAAAGAAGAGTATGATGAATCTCACATACCAGGTGCAATTAATATTGTAATTTTAGAAATGGAATTGGCTAACAAATTATTTGACAAAAATGATTTTGTCATTACAGCCTGTAGTAAAGGAGGAGGTCGTTCGACACAAGCAGCAGAGAAGCTACAAGAATTAGGATTTAAAAATTCTACCTGGCTTTGCGGTGGAACTTTTGGATGGATTGAAAACTAAAAACAAATTATATGAAAGTATTAATTATTATTAATGATGCCCCCTATGGGACAGAAAAGGCTTGGAATGCTTTAAGAATAGCAATGCAATTTCAGAAAGATTTTGAAACTGCCGAAGTTCGTGTGTTTCTAATGGCAGATGGTGTATTTTGTGCAATTCCTAACGAAACAACACCTAATGGCTTTTACAACATCGAACGAATGATCGAATCGGTAATTCATAAAGGCGGGAAAGTTCGTTTCTGTACCACTTGTGGCGAAGCAAGAGGACTTAAAAGCATGAAATTGATTGAAGGAACGGAATGGAGCGGAATGAAAGAACTAACTCAGTGGATCGCTGATAGCGACAAAGTGATTAATTACTAAAACAACTTCTTAAACTCCCTAATCGCCTTAAAATCATCAAAAAAGTTAGATAAATCGAAGTCTTCGGGTACAACTCCAAAAAAAGGACACTTTTTTTGGAGTTTGTTTATTTAAGTAATGGGGCGGTGGATTTTCGAATTTTTAAATACAAAGGTATTTTACGAATCTTGTTCGATAGCTAAATATTAGGATATTAAGAAGTAAACAGGAAATATATTTAATATTCCTACTTTTATAGCTCTAATATTGTCTCAACCTCAAAACATACTAAACCCTCACAACTGGACATCAACTTATGCTGATGAGTTGTTTGGCTATGCTATGAGTAAAACAGGAAAGACTGAATTGGCGGAGGATTTGGTGCAGGAGACTTTCCTTGCTGGATTAAAAGCAATGGAAAGCTTTAAAGGACAAAGTAGTGAACGAACATGGTTATTCGCAATTTTGAAATTTAAAATTGCAGATCATTATCGCAAAGCATCCACTAAATATGAAGTAAACAATCAAACTTTTTCATTTGACGATAACTCCTACATCGATAATTATTTTACCGATGATGGAGATTGGAAAGAAAATGCCACTCCACATAAGTGGGGCGCTGAGCATTTAAATAAAATTGAAAACAAAGAATTAGCTCATGCTTTAAATTTTTGTATTGAGAAACTTCCTGATAACCAGAAACAACTCATACTTTTAAAACTGGTTGAGGAAGAAGAAACTGAAAATGTTTGTAAGGAATTAAATATTACACCGACTAACTATTGGGTGATCATTCACCGGGCTAAGTTACAATTAAGGGCTTGCCTCGAAAAAAACTGGTTTAAAGCATAAAACGCATGAAAAAGCTAATGAACATAATAATGTTGTCCTGTAATAAAGCTACTCTTTTAATAGAAAAGAGCCATGGAACGCCATTATCTTTTGTTGAGCGAGTGAAACTTAAAATGCATTTGGCCATGTGCGATAAATGCGCAGGCTACCAGAAACAAAGCCTAATTATTGAGAATGCGTTGAAATCTAATCATCAATCATTCCCAAATCCATCTAATTTGAAGTTAGCAGATTCATCTAAAACCCGCATTCAGAAAGCAATAGATGAGAATCTGAAAAAATAATTCATTTTTTGTGTAAGGTTTTTAAAAGGCGTACTACTATCAGGTATAAACCTTTAAAAACATTAAAAAATGAAAAATCTAAAAACGTTTATCACCATCCTTGCACTATTCATCGGAATCACTGCATTTGCCCAAGACAAAACAAAAGTAATAGCTCTCGTAACAAAAGCGAACTGGTGTCCTACCTGTAAAGCTAATGGAGAAAGAATGGGTAAAGAAGTGTTCTCTGCCTATAAAACCGGAGAATTAAAAGTTGTTGCAAATGACCTTACTGATGATGGCACTAAAAAAACTTGTAAAAAAGCAATTGAAGAAACAGGCGTGACAAAAATTGCAGAGAGTAGCAATTCCACAGGGATTATAACGCTTATAGATGCGAAAACTAAAAAAGTAATTACCACCATTAGTGTAGCCAAAACAACAGAGGAAATAAAGGCTGCCATTGATGAATCATTGAAAAAAGCATAACAGCACCCCACCCATACCATGAGGTTAATTGAGAAATTGCATCATGGTATTTCTTAAACCATCTCAATTAAAATTTATGACCACAAGCAAAAAGAAGAAGATCGTAAAAATTGTTTTGTTAACCATTCTCTTCGGAGCAATAATAGGAGGCGGAATATTTTTATACCTGTGGAATATGCCACACATCGATGTACAAGCTCAAAAGGCGGATTTTTCAGTGAGTACAACAAGCATCGTCAACGAATACCTTAATAATGAAAAGGCAGCTAACGACAAGTATTTAAGTGATGAAGGAGATTCAAAAATATTTATCATAAAAGGTACAGTTAAATCAAAAGATACCGACATGAATAATCAGGTAACTGTATTGTTGCAAGAAGCGAACGATAAAGCCGGAGTTAAATGTGTTTTCACGGAAGAAACAAATAAAAATGCCGATGCCTTACAAATAGGGCAACAATCAGCTATAAAAGGGATCATTCGTTCCGGAGCAAAATATGATGGCGATTTGGAGTTATATGAAAATGTATTGCTCGAAAAATGTGATGTAGTAACTGAATAATTAATCAATAAAAACAAAAAGTATGAAAAAAGTAGCAGTAGTTATCGCTTTAGTAATTGGTACAATTACCTTATTCAGTTTTAAGCAAACTGATGAAAAGTTAGTAAGTAAAAAAAGTCAGATTGATATTTTCTCCCACACAGATGCTGAAGATATTAGCGCAGTAAACTATGCCTCAACTGCCACGTTGAGCAAAGAAACAGGAGATGTGGTTGTTTCTGTTCCGATGCAAAGCTTTGAATTTAAAAAAGCCTTAATGCAAAAGCACTTTAATAGTGAGAAATTTCTTGACACCAAAGCTTTTCCTAAAGCAAAATTTAAAGGAAAAATTACAAACTTAAAAGACATCAACTTCTCTAAAGATGGCGTTTACAACGCTACAGTTTCTGGAGAAATGACTATTAAAGAAACATCCAATCCTGTAAATGAAAATGGAACGGTTACTGTAAAAGGCAGACAAGTTACGGTTGATACCAAATTAAAAATTGTATTGGCCGATTATAAAATTGCGTTTAAAAAAGGTAAGCCATCAAAAAACATTGCAAAAGCAATTGATGTTACTATGAAAATTGAATACTAATATGTTGAAGGGAAAACGAATATTAATTACAGCCGGGCCAACCAAGGAGTTTATTGATCCTGTAAGATTTATATCTAACGCTTCATCAGGTAAAATGGGTTATGTCATTGTGTTTATTTTCAGTGCGTTACATCAAATAAGCAAAAATCTTTCTTTTTCTTGTAAGGAATTATCATTGGCTACTACTATCCCATTAAAGGTGAAGTAATTATCAATTTATTAAAACCCGAAGCAAATGAAAAACATATTTATCCAATTCGGCATTTTGCTCATTACGGCCTCATTTACTCCAAAGGCAATTGTTACTGATGCAAATTCCTATCCGAAACCTGAAGGAGTAGATAACCTTCTATTTTATGTTCAGCGCACGATCAATGCAAATACTATTGTATATACACTTAATCAAGATAAGGATGGAAACCTGTACGAAAAAGAACCTATTAAAGTTTAGGGGGTAAAGTATGCGCAAGGGGGAAAAGTTGATCCGGTAACGTACATACATA
>JBFWYJ010000153.1:0-7447 GCA_050186555.1 Bacteroidia bacterium | reverse complement strand
TCCTATCTCTGGAAACAAAAAAACAAGAGATAAAATTATTTTAAGGGAACTTGCGTTTAAACAAAATGATTCTATTCAATTAATGCAAATTCCTTTTTTACTTGAAAGAAGCGAACAAAATATTTTCAACTCACATCTTTTTATTTACGACAGTATCAAACCAAGTATTAATCATGATTCTAAATCGCTTGATGTTAGCATTAAGGTAAAAGAGCGATGGTATATATGGCCCTACCCCTATATTGATTACTTAGACAGGGATTTCAATAATTGGATTGTAAACAAAGACGTCAAAAGATTGGCTCCCGGAATAAATGTACAATTTGATAATTTTTCAGGAAATAAGGATGTGCTAACCCTTCAATTACAATTGGGATACGCCAATGAATACGGATTTAATTATCAATTGCCTTACTTAAATAAAAAACAAACTTTCGGTTCATACATTCAATATTTTTATTCCGAATACAATAAACTCCATTACAAAACAGAAAACAATAAACAATTGTTTCTTTCGAGTGACTCTACCCATTTAAAAATTGATAATAGCGGTGCGTTGGGATGCTTCTATCGACCAAGATTGTACATCTATCATTCATTGGGCTACTCGTATAATATTGTAAATGTTTCCAATGCTGTAACTAGCAATAACGAAAACTTTTTTAATGAAGGAAAGGACAAAATAAAGTATTCAACCCTTACCTATCGGTTTAATTTTGATAACAGAGACAATAAAATATATCCATTGAAAGGCATTTATTTTGATGTGTCGCTTGCAAAGATTGGTTTGGATTTATCAAGACAATCACCAGTAGACAACACCATTTCTTATCTGACATTTAAAACTTACTTTCCTATATCCGGGAAACTGAATTTTGCTACACACTGGCGTTACAGAAATATTAAAATCGCCGAAAGCCAACCATTTTATTTTAATCGTGCGCTTGGATACAGCTATTTCATCAGGGGTTACGAGAAATCCATCATAGATGGTCAAAATTATTACTTCACAAGAAACAGTTTCAGATTACAATTAATCAAACCAAAATTTCATGAGGTTGATGCTATCAAAAAAATTCAACCATTTAGCACCATACCGTTTTACTCTTACATCAATTTATTCTTTGATGGAGGATATGTAAAAGAGGATTTTTATAAAACCAATAATAATTTAAACAATTCCATACAATATGGTTATGGAATTGGCATAGATTTTATTAGCTACTACGACCTGGTATTCAGAGTTGAATTAAGCAGAAACAAATTAAATGAAAACGGTATTTTCATTCATTTTACATCCGGTTTCTAGACTCCGGCGTAATTTTTCAAATATGAAAATGCCTCCGTTAAAGCTCCGTTCTTGCAGATTGTTGCTCTTCCGATTACATCATCAGGGTCTTCAGATACTAAAAATGGCAATGCTCTCTCTGTTAAATCTTTTCCGAAATCATCTGATGCATCTCTTGGTAATTCGCAAGGCAAATTATCTACAGCCATTACACAAATAGTGTCCTTGTTAAATGGCAAATCTTCTTTATCCTCAACCATGTTATAACCATAAAATGGCTGCTGAATACTTGAAGCACGAATAGTTGTGGGAACACTCCCATTAATATCACAGGTAATATCAGCGACAACACTCATGTGGAAATCCTTAGCTTTAATATCTGAAAGTTCAAACATTTTTGGTGCTCTGGGATCCCAATAATGAGCAGAAACATAAATATCTGTGACTTTAGTAAAGGCTGAAAATTTCGATACAAAATGTTCCGGATGTTTATAATAATCATTCAAATCAAAATTGTGATCATCCGGTCTTTCAACATAATCACGTGGATTTAATTGGCAATAAACAGGTTCACGAAAAGACATACTCAAAAATTCTTCAGGAGTTACCTTTCTAATTCTTAATGCACTTAATGTTTCTATCGCTCCATTGGCAACCCTTCCTCCTCCCGTCAATGCTATCTTTATATTCGGGAGTTTAACGCGCTTCAATTCCTCCTCCATTTCAGCTCTGTCTCTGCATAAATGAGCTGGCTTTAAACGGAATAAATCATACTTTAAACCATAACCTAGGATACCATTATAAGCTCCAACAACTCCGGCATATCTGCCAAATCCAATAATCCGGTTATGGTTTTTATCAGTTAGCGTTTCATAATCTATCATATGAATTTTCTTCTCTATAAGAGCTCTCATCAATTTTTGATTATGAGCTTGTTTTTTAATGGTATGAGAAAAGAAAAAATACTTCTTATTTGGAATAAGCTTGTCAGCGGGCACTTCCTTTACTCCCATTAACACATCACAATCTGATAAGTCTTCTTGTAATGTAATCCCAAACGAAGTGTATTCAAAATCATTATAACATCTTATTTTACTTGGCTGAACAACAATTTCCAAGTTTTTATAACTTCTTAGCAGTTCTGAACAGATTAATGGCGTTAAAGGCACTCTCATGTCCGGAGGCGACTTTTCCTCTCTTAACACGCCGATTTTTATTTTTTGCATAACTTAGTCTATTCTGCAAATATAACATTAATGTTTCGCTCACTATATCATACAATAATTTATGCCCTAATCACTATTTCTGCGGCAAACGCACAATCGTTGAAGGTCTTTACACCGGAAGAGTTGAAGGAAGATGCCTCATTAATGAAAAATGTCATTTTATCTATGCATCCTGTTATCGGTATTTATGATTCGAAAGGCAAAATTGACACAATATTCAATGATTTCATTAATTCCTTAACTACACCCTTAAATGAAAGAGAATTTAGAATAAAAGTTCGTGTTGCATTAAATAATATGAAATGCGGACATACAGATTTACTTCCCTCAAAAACTTATTTGAAACAACTAAAGAAAAATCAAATTTATGCTCAGAAATATTATTTCTTTCCACATGACAGTCAATTGACACCGCTTACGGGTTTAATTCCTAAACGGGATACTTTGCTTAAAAGCGATATGATTATTAAAAAAATTAATGGGCATAACGCAGATTCCATGTATCAGCTGATTAAAAAAATCATTAATTCAGATGGCTATATTGATGAAAGCAAAGATTATTATGCTAAAATTGGTTACACGAATTTTTTTATGCACTTCCTCAATTATCCTGACACAGTGACATATGATTATATACAAGCAGGTAAAGCATATAAAATCAAGTTACCATCGTTTAAGTGCAAGTCGTTCCCATTCTTTCAATTGCATTTAAGTAAAGACAGTACCATGAAAAGGTATAAAAAAGCAAAAATGAATTTTAAATATCTAGGGCCTGAAGAAGAATCATTCTATTTACAACTGACTTCTTTTTCAAACAAAAGATATACAAAGGCTTATAGGAAAATTTTTAAGGGATTAAAAAAGAACAATGTCGCTAATTTGGTTATTGATTTAAGAGATAATGGCGGTGGAAGTGTATTTAACAGTTATGAATTGCTTAAATATCTAATACCTTCAGAAGCTAATCAAACAAGTTATACTCTAATTAAAAGGTATCCTTATAAAAAACATACTAAAGGCGGGCTTCTGTTTAAGATAACAAGATTATACTTTGGGCTCATTGGTAAACACAAAAAAAACGGTGATACATTGTTCTATACATTAAAAATAAAGCCAAAGAAAAAATGGCATTATGAAAATAAAATTTATGTATTAATAAACGGTGGTAGTTTTAGTGCCAGCTGTCTGGTTGGCGCATATTTAAAAGAGAGAAAGGATGTTACCTTTATAGGCCAGGAAACCGGAGGAACATTAGAAGGTTCAAATGCTATTATCACACCGTATTACACAATGCCCAATACAAAAACAAAACTAAGGATTCCAACATTTAGGTTAATGCATGATCCCATTGCAAAGCCAATCATTGGTCGAGGAATTATACCGGATATACCGATAAAGTATTCAATTGAAGATTATAGAAAGCACAGGGATTTAGAAATGAGAAAGGTCTTGGAACTTTTGAGCCTTAGTAAGGTTCGATGGAATTAATCATTTCGAAAAGTGCTTTCTCTGTATCAGGATTCATTGGCTCTGTTGTTTCACGCCAGGAATAGATGATATAATAATGCTTTTCAGATTTAGTCTGGTATCTTATTACGTCATACTTTTTCTTTCCGGAAACCTTTTCTCCCAGGTAGGAATGCTTCATGTCAAAAGAGAAATATTTATTTTTTATCCTCTCTCGTTTTTGCACATCAATAAATTTCATATCCGCCATACCGTCTCTATATGCAGAATCCAAGCCACTAACAGTTGTAGGATAAACCAGCACATTCATTTTACCAATATTACTTTCTTTGGTAAATAACACACCGGCGCAATGGCACAAATAATTTCCGGTACCATCCCAACTTTTATTATCACCAAATTCGTGGGCAGTCCAACCGGGAGGCGTTTTATACTTGAGCTTTAAAAACTTGGATTTTACTTCTGTCTGAGCAAAAGAGATAGAAACAAACAATAAAAAAAAGGCGAAAGACTTGAATTTCATATGAATGTGTTTTCGTTAAATATAGTAAAAGCCCTAGAAATAGGCGAAAACTATCGTATCTTTGTAATAAGTTCTTTGAGGTAATCATGCCTTAAAACTGGGTCCGACCGGTTTTGACAGTGAGTGCGTAGGTATGGTAAGCATGTAGAGTGTTGTTAGTATGACTCTTTAAATTTAACTTTCAAATTTTAATTGGCGAAAATACTTACGCCATGGCTGCTTAATAAGCACAGCTTATTCAGCCTTTGCAATCTCAGTAGCGTCCTTGCTTAGCGATTGAGGCCTTGCATCATAAATTAGCAAGTTGTTTTGGTGATGATACTATCCAAAACAATATAAGTATCTAAGTTTAGTTTTGGTTTGAATTTATGCCTGGACTAAGCCGAAAACCAAATAAATTCTAAACATGTAGAAGGCCTTATTTATCCTCATTTGGACGAGAGTTCGAATCTCTCCGGATCCACAGCTAAGAGCAAAAAGCCTCAACTTTGTTGAGGCTTTTGTTTTCATGTAAATGAGCGGAAACTTTAGTTTCAGGCGAAATGAACATGAAAACAAAAAAATCTTTGCGTAGCAAAGTTCTTTTTGCTATTGCAAGATTGGTTAGGAGAGATCACTTACAAGTAATCTCTCCGGATCCACGAATGATCAAAAATGCCTCGCCTTTTCGGCGGGGCATTTTTATTTTCCGGAAAATCCGCAAGCTTGCTTGTAAGGATTTGAAGGGAAATAAAAATAACGAAGCGCAGCGCAGTGAATTTTTGATCCACTTTATAGGAAAGGAAAGATCAACGAAGTTAATCTCTCCGGATCCATATTTGATCAATAAAATGCTCAACCAATTTGGTTAGGTATTCTTGTACTCTCCAAAATTCGTGGTTAACAATGCAACGAATTATTTATTATATTGCATCTTATTAAATTTTTAAAACAAGATTGAGATATGAAAAAAAATTACAAATTCCTTGTTCCTTTTCTAATAGCCATACCTTTTCAAAATATAAAAGCTCAATGTGCTATTCCAAGTTCCGTAACGGCAACTCCAAGCGTTGTTTGTGCTGGAGAAACAACAAGTTTAAATGCGACAGCGCTTGGTAGTGCAATTAATTGGTATACAGTGCCAACTGCAGGCACTCCTATTGGCTCAAGTTTAAGTGGTGCTGATTTTACCGTGAATCCTACGTCAAACACAACATACTATGCAGAATCATTTGAAGTTGGAACAAATACGTTTAGTTACACAGGTTCGTTACAAACCTATACAGTACCAACAGGTGTTACACAAATAACAATTGAAGCTCGTGGCGCTCAAGGAGGGGATAATATTTCTTTAACTAACTTAGGAGGGAAAGGCGCCCAAATGATTGGAACCTTTACTACAACGCCGGGACAAGTATTAAATATTATTGTCGGACAAAAAGGATTTAACGCCACATCTGGAAACGCTTTTAATGGAGCAGGCGGCGGCGGCGGCGGAAGCTTTGTTTATTTACCCGCTGCTTTACAACCATTGATTGCTGCTGGTGGGGGTGGAGGTTCATCTTTGACAAACAATGGTATTCCACACTATTATGGTAAAGACGGTGTAACAACTACCAATGGTTCAGGTAGCAGAAGTGATGATAGTTTTAATGACTCTCCAGGTGGAACCGGTGGTGCCAATGGAACCTCTGTTTGTGGAGCAGGCGGAAAAGGTTGGAATACAATTATGACTAATCCGGCTGGTGTAACTGGTGCAGCCTATGGTGGAAATGGAGGCTATGGTGGTGGCGGAGCAAACGGAGTATCGCCTAACCCATGTAATCACATTCATACTGCAGGCGGCGGCGGCGGATATTCTGGAGGTGGAGCCGGAGGAAGCTGCTATTATTATGGTGGTGGCGGAGGAGGTTCCTACAATGTTGGAACAAATCAAATGAATACAGCAGGTTTTCAATCAGGAGATGGACTAGTTATAATTACTGTTCCTAGCTGTGTTTCAGCATCAAGAACTGCTGTTTCTGTTTCAGTTAATCCGAATCCTACAGTTGCAGTTAATAGCGGTAGTATTTGTTTAGGAAATAGCTTTACAATAACACCTTCCGGAGCAAGTACCTACACTATTGAAGGTGGTAACGCTATAGTAAGTCCTACAACAAATTCAACTTATACTGTAATAGGAACAAGTTCTTTAGGATGTGTGTCTGACAATGTTCTTACGTCTACAGTTAATGTAAGCGCTAATCCTTTACCTACTATTACAGTTAATAGTGGATCCATCTGTTCAGGTAGTTCTTTTACTATTAACCCTTCAGGTGCTTTAACTTATACAATTGAAGGAGGTAATGCAGTTGTTAGTCCAACAGCTTCTTCAAGTTATACTGTGATAGGAACGAATAGCTTAGGGTGTGTGTCACAGACATATGCTACTTCTGACGTTAGTGTTACTCCTTCTCCTATCGTTTCAGTTACAGGAAATACATTCATTTGTAATGGTCAAGTAACAATACTAAATGCAACGGGCGCAGACACATATTCATGGAGCTCTGGCCCAACAACTTCCAGCATTTCTGTTTCACCAAGTGTAACTACTTCCTACATTGCGATGGGAACTTCTAGCACTACCGGCTGCACTGGAACAAAAACAATTACTATAACCGTAAGTAATTGTACCGGAATTGATTCAAATACTTCAATAAACGGAATACAAATTTATCCCGTACCTAATGATGGGGTTTTCGTAGTGGAACTCAATAATAGTTTAGAAAAAACTATTGAATTATTTGACATAAATGGTAAAACAGTGTATTTAGATAAAAGCATAGACAACAAAATTAATATCAACATTAAAAGCTTACCTAACGGCATTTATTATGTGAAAATTAAAACAGATAATTCTGTACACGTATTAAAGGTGATTAAAGAGTAAAATTGAACTTTCTTTTAAAAAATCCTCTGAAGAAT
>JBFWYJ010000152.1:0-7456 GCA_050186555.1 Bacteroidia bacterium | reverse complement strand
TGATGAAGGCGATTACATCAAAACAATTGAGCAATTGATTAGCAAAAAGGTAAATGGAAATATTCTTTCCGAAAAACCTCAAGATAAATTCAAATTAATCCGATATTTAAACTCTAAAGGTTTTGAGTTGGAAATAATAAATGACGTATTAAATAATAAACATGATTGATTTTAGTTTAAAAGGCAAAAGAGCGATTGTTTGTGGAAGTACACAAGGGATAGGAAAAGCTACAGCTATTGCTTTGGCAGATTTAGGTTGCAACGTGACGCTTTTTGCAAGAAATGAAGACTCATTAAAAAAAGTAAAAAATGAATTAGCTACTTCAGACGGACAATCTCATTCCTATGTATGTGTAGATTTTACGGATTTATCCAATCTTCAAAAATTAGTTGATGCATTTATACAAAGGAATGGACCTGTTCACATTCTTGTCAACAATACAGGCGGTCCGGCTGCAGGCCCGGTGCACAAGGCAAAAAAAGAAGAGTTTCTAGGCGCTTTTAATCAACATCTTATTGCAAACCATATCCTAACACAGTCGTGTCTAGAAGGAATGAAAACTTCTCATTATGGTCGCATAATTAATATCATATCAACATCTGTTAAAGCGCCATTACCAAATTTAGGAGTAAGCAACACTATTAGAGCAGCAGTTGCCAACTGGTCAAAAACCATGGCAAATGAACTAGCTGAATTTGGTATTACCGTGAATAATGTACTTCCAGGCGCAACAAACACACAAAGACTGCAATCAATTATTGAAAACAAGTCAAGCAAACAGAATGTTAATAAAGAGGATGTAAGCCTTGAAATGAAAAATGAAATTCCGATGAAACGATTTGGTGAGGCCTCTGAAATTGCCAATGCTGTAGCCTTTTTAGCTGGCCCGGCAGCCTCATACATTACAGGTATTAACCTACCGGTTGACGGAGGTCGAACCGGTTGTTTATAACCTGCTCTGCTTTTAACAAATTAGTGTTACTAAGTTGTAAACCAATGTACTTATGCAAGGTTACTTAACCTGTATTTTAGTGCCATGGTTAAATTTATATTTATTACAATTAACGCTATCCTTTTCTTTTTTATTAGTCTGTTTGGGAAAATGGACGGAATTAGCGTAACAGGAAATTTTCCAAAATCAATAGCACCGGGCAAAGAAGCTGTTATTGAATTACGTGTAAAAAAAGGAACCATGGGTGGTTTCGCAAAATTACAACTAGATTTACCGGAGGGAATTACCGCTATAGAGGGTGATAGTAAAGGCGCCAATTTCAGTTTTAATGCCGGACTGGCAAAATGGGTTTGGCCTGCATTACCAACTGACGATGAAATTGTAATTACATTAAAATTAAAGCCAGACGAAGGCCAAAGTGGTGTTAAAACTATTGGGGGTAAATTCTCCTATGTTGAGAATAATGCTAAACAAGTTGTAGAAATGACACCGGCAGAAGTAGAGATAAAAGCAGAAGAAACACCTGTTGCAAACAATACAGACACGCCGCCATCTACACCAACCCCAACAGAAACACCAAAAGAGGGCGGAAATGAAACTGCGTCAGCTAATACACCTAGCTCAACACCTGAAGCCCCGAAAAATGAAGAGTCTGCACCAACAAGCACTACAGCCTCTTTAAATGACGAACCCGAAAATAATGTAACAGTAACCAGAACGATAAAAGCTGGGACAACGCCTGATGAACATATTATTGAACTTAAAGTTGCCAAAGGCAATGTACGTGGGTTTGCCAAATACACTGATATTTTACCTGCTGGTTATGAAGCAAAAGCCATTATTGTTAAAGGAGCATCTTTTAGTGTGGCTGATGGAAAAATCAAATTCGTATGGGTATCAATACCTAGTACAGATGAGTTTACTGTTAGTTATCAATTAAATGGCAGAAGCAAATCATTAGTAACTATTAATGGCGAATTCTCATATTTGGCTAATGATCAGAGCAAAAAATTTAAAATGCCTGAAGCTACTTTACCTAACACCCCTTCCAGCGATGAACCAATTGCGTCTAATACACCAACATCCGAACCAACTCCAACACCGGACAATAATAATCAAGGGGGAAATGTAACTGAAACGCCTACTACTCCAACAGTTCCTAGCACTCCAACTACAACACCGAAAAATGACGATGTTGCAAATAACAATACAGGGAATCAAGGTACCGAAACGCCTGCTACACCAACTCCTACAGAAACTCCAAGTACGCCAACTGAACCAAGCACTCCTACAACGCCTACAGTAGCAAAAACAGGAAATGTTGATTATAGAGTTCAAATTGGTGCTTATAGCAGTAGCAATGTTACAACGGGTAAACTGTCTAGGATTTATGGTTTAAGTGAGAAAATTGTTAGTGACATGCATAATGGCTTAAATAAATTCATGGTTGGAAGTCATCCTGAATACAAAGAAGCCAGAGACCACAGAGAAAATGTTAGGTCAAGTGTGAAAAATGCATTTGTAGTAGCTTATAATGGCGGAAATAGAATTACTGTACAAGAGGCATTAGTGATTACAAATCAGAAATGGTTCAAATAAATTTCGTACTTTTACCCTATCGTGATGGTCAAAAGGATTGCCCTGATAGCACTGGTATTCCTGTCTTGCGCATTAAAGGCACAGCAAGACTCTTTGCTATTTCCATCTGACAGCCTATCACCTGAAGAACTTTTACAATGGTACATTAATGAACCAGAACCATTTTCAAACTATAAAGGTGATGTAACGGTCGGGGATTCTCTTTACACAACATTAAATAATTCTGTTGTTCCAACTCAAACTGTTCATGCAAAAGGTTTATTTAGGTATGGAGAAGAAGACGAGGGCACGGAATATTTCGATCAAGATTCAACCAATAATTATGCACAGGCATATAAGCCAAAAATAGCCTTGGGTGTTGGTAGATTTGGATTTTATGGTGATATCTACAGTAAACACTTCCAGATTCCTCAAACTGCCAGAATTGCTTATGATTTGAGCGTTTCTCAAAGACTATCAAGGTACTTACAATTAAATTTTAATGCCATTTTTGGAAAATTAGGAGGTAATGAGATTGTACCTGGAAGAAATGCCAATTTCTTGTCTGAAATTCGCGTGGGAGGATTGAATTTATTGTACGACTTTGGGAATTTTATTCCCGATAAATATACACTTCGTCCATTTGTATCACTTGGCATCGTTGGCTTTGAATATTTAAGCAAAACAGATTTAATGGATGCTAATGGCAATGCTTATCATTATTGGAGTGATGGAAGTATTAAAAATATGGCTGAAGGTTCGGCCAATGCGCAGTATGCTGTCGATTTAAAAAGGGACTATGTTTTTGAGACCGATGTTAGAGAATCAAATGTATATCTGTTTGGACGGTATCCTGAGCGCTCATGGGCTTTACCTGTTGGCGCCGGATTTATCATGAAAGTTACAGATCGGGTTGATGTCAAGTTCAATTTTCAGTTTTTCTTATCTGCAACTGATTACATTGATGGGATAACCGACCTCAACGGTGGCAAGAAAAATAAAGATCATTTTACCTATACCTCGTTTTCGATTCAATACGACTTAATTTCTAAGCCGCTTAAACGCAAGAAGAAAGAGAAAGTAGAAAATGTGGACTGGTTGGCTCTGGATATCGGAGATGCTGATTCTGATGGCGTAAAAGATTGGGATGATGATTGTCATGGTACACCGGCAGATGTTAAAGTAACGGCTGACGGTTGCCCTGAAGACACGGATCAAGATGGCATTCCAAATTACCGGGATGATGAGTTAGACACGCCGGCAGGAATGGTAGTAGATGAAAAAGGTGTAACGGTTTCGGATGATTTCTGGGCTCAATGGGGAAAAGACTACAATAATGATACACTAGATGAAAACATTGAAATAGAGTACATAGGTAATATTTATGCTAACAGCATCGCCAAGAATCAATTGATGCTTAAGAATAAAAAACAGGACATTTACACAGTTGAATTAGCAAGATATTCAGGCTCTATTCCAAGTGACGAAATGGCTTTTTTACTTAGTATTGGAGACATTAATTCAACCACTCTGGATGACGGGACAACAGTTGTTTATACTTCAGGTAATTTCACTCAGATAAAGAATGCCGTTAAAAGCAGAGATGAATTTGTGAAAATGGGTAATACAAATGCGTCAGTTGCAAAGAAAAAAGGTAACAACATTGAGAAATTATCTGAAAGTGAATTGCAAAAACTGTTGAAAGAAGAAAATGATTTATTAGCCAGCGGAGACAATGACAGTAACTTAAAAACAAAAATTGATTCCTTAAATAACGCAGCTACCGAAAACTTTGGTCAAGATGAAATCGTATACCGCGTACAGCTTGGTGCGTTTAAGAATAAGATTTCAATGAATGTATTTAATACGAGTGTAGGTGTATTGGAATTAAAGGCAGGAGAGAGTGTTTACCGATATGTTACAAAAGGATTTAAAACTATTGAAGAAGCAGCATCTGTTCGAGCTGACTTGGTAATTCAAGGTTATAGCGATGCATTTGTTACAGCCTATAAGGATGGTAAACGTATACCAATGAATCAAACTAGTGCAACAGTGGCAAAAGGCTATAAAGAGGATATGGATGAGACAAAGATATTTAGCTCTATAGACAAGTCATTGGTTAAATTCAAAATACAATTAGGTCCTAATAAACGCCCAAGTCAGGTTGCATCTGCTGAAGCTAGATTTAAAGACGTCAAAGGCTTGGAGAAACAAGTTACTACTACCGGAAATGTAAGGTTTACAACGGGAAGTTATAGCGGCTATGACGCTGCAGAGAAGTATAGAAAAGAATTAGAAGCCAAAGGATTCAGAGATGCCTTTATTATTGCTACTTTTAAAGACGACTTAATCTCTATTCAGGAAGCTTTGGAACTTTTAAAATAAGTTAAAATTCACTGTTTGGCAGTGTTTTTGTTTATATTAGATAAAAGAAAAAAACTATGAAAAAGTATATCGGAATAATCGCTTTGAGTTTTATTGGGTCGGGTGTTGTCTTCGCTCAATCAAATGAACCCGCTAAGCAAGATGCACCAAAAGTGCAAGAAGAAAAAACTGCTCCTGTTCATTCTGAAAACCGTGAGTTAAAAAATAAGGGTACAACAGAGAGCGTGCAGTTGAATGCACAATCTGAAACATCTCAAAATACAGCTAAACAAGATGGTCCTAAAACCAAGACTGCTACAAAAGCAGAAACTAAAAGTAATAGCCAATCATCATCAGCTAAAGTAAATCCTGATGGAACTGTATCTGAACCTGCAAAGGCTGATAAATCTGAAACTACAACAAAAAAATCCGGAACCAGAATGGCAATAAATGAAAAAGCATTGCCTGCTAAGAAACACAAAAAACCGAAAACAAATTCAAATAAATAATCATTGAATTAACATATTACCAAAACCACCTTATTAAGGTGGTTTTTTTATATTAACAATTATCTTTGTCGACTGTGCGTGATTGGAGAACTCATTACCTTACAATACTTATCAAGCAACTATCAGTTGTCTATTTAAGTTACTCTCTTTGCCGCATTGCATTTTATTTCTTTAATCGCTCAGATTTTCATGAGCTTAATTTTTCAGGGTTACTTTCTGCTCACTTCTTTGGCTTGAGGTTTGACAGCTTTTCAGTTTTTGCTACAAATGGATTATTCATTCTTTTGAGTTTAATTCCTCTTCAAATTCAATATAACAGATCTTACAACAAAGTTAAACTAATCATATTTCTACTGTCTAATCTTCCATTTTATCTATTGAATATTATTGATATTGGTTATTTTCCATTCCTGCGTGCCAGATCAACTTCAGATTTATTCAAACAAATTGGTGGTCAAACCGATGTTATTGCTTTGTTACCTCAATTTATTAGAGATTATTGGTATTTATTAATCCTATTTATTGTTCTTTCAATTCTCAATTATGTTCTTTACAAACGGATCGAAAAAGATTTTTCCTCTAGTCAGAATAACATTAAACTTTCATTTCAAAATCTTTTATTTTCAGTATTTTTCTCTATAATAACCATTATTGCTATCAGGGGTGGGTTACAAAGAATTCCGATAGACGTAGTTGATGCAGGGAAATACACGGAACAAAGGAACACAGCGCTGGTATTGAATAGTTCGCTAACCTTAATTAAATCATTTGAAAAAAACGAACTTGTTCCCCTCGATTTTGGTCTAAGTGATATCACTAGAAATGAATTAGCACCAACAATTCATCGATTTGATTCAGATACTTTTGCCAGAAAGAATGTTGTAATTCTAATTTTAGAGAGTTTTTCAAAAGAGTATACTGGTCTGGGAAAACACAAAAGTTACACACCATTCTTCGACAGTCTATGTAGTCAATCCTTGTGCTTTGAAAACGCATTTTCTAACGGACATAAATCAATAGAAGGTGTGCCGGCAATACTGTCGGGAATTCCTTCTCTAATGGAAAACCCCTTTATTAATAGCACTTATGCGTGTAATCAGTACCAATCCATCGCTTCGATTCTAAGAAATGAAAATTACAGTACTGCATTTTTTCACGGAGGTATTAATGGCACCATGAATTTTGACAGCTACGCTATGCAGGCTGGTTATGAGAAATATTATGGTAAAGATGAGTACAATAATGATGATGATTTTGATGGTTTTTGGGGGATTTGGGATGATAAATTTTTACAATACACATCAAGCAAGTTGTCAGAAATGAAGCAGCCATTTCATGCTGCTATCTTTACACTAAGTTCTCATCACCCTTATCAAATTCCTAAAAATATTTTAAAAAAATTCCCGAAAGGAGATTTGGACATTCATGAAAGCATAGGTTATGCTGATTATTCACTAAACCTTTTCTTTCAAACAGCAAAGAAACAGCCATGGTATAAAAACACTTTATTTGTACTTGTTGCGGACCATTGTAGTATAAGCCGACATCCTTACTACAGCAACCAACTTGGTCAGTTTGCAATCCCTATTATTTTCTTTTCGCCGGATAATTCATTAAAAGGCTCTTATTCAAGGGTAAGTCAACAAATAGATATTATGCCAACCACGCTTGAATATTTAGGATACGATAAATCCTTTTTCTGTTTTGGGAAACCACTAAAGGATACCAGTAATCGTGCTGCAGTTTATTATTCAAATTCATTCTACCAAATGGTTACCGATTCATTTTTCTATACCATTTCAGATTATAAAATCAAGAACGTTTTTCGTTACCGTAATGATTCGGCATTAACTACCGCGGTTTCCCTAACAGATCCGGCAATTAAAAAAGGTGAATTGCTATTTAAAGCCTTTATTCAGACGTATAACACAAGCCTGATAAACAACGCCTGTAAACTAAATAAAATATCAGTAAATTCGTTATTTAACAGTTGAAAAAGCGCTTTCTATATTTTATCTTTTATTTAGCCTGGATTGTAATAGCTGATGCTCA
>JBFWYJ010000151.1:0-7506 GCA_050186555.1 Bacteroidia bacterium | reverse complement strand
GGAGATTTTGAAACATCCCCATCGAAATTTTAAATGTATTCATGTCGCAGGCACAAATGGAAAGGGAAGCAGTAGTCATATGATTGCAGCAATCTTACAATCACAAGGATACAAAGTTGGCTTATATACGAGTCCTCATCTTTTAGATTTTCGAGAAAGAATCAAAATCAATGGGAAGATGATTCCTAAAAAAGAGGTGATGAATTTTGTAAGTGCGTACAGAAAAGAATTTGAAAAAATTCAATTGAGTTTTTTTGAATGGAGCGTGGGATTAGCTTTTCATTATTTCAGTAAAGAAAAAGTTGATTTTGCTGTAGTTGAAGTTGGCATGGGGGGCAGATTAGACTCTACAAACGTCATTAAGCCAATTGCATGTTTAATCACTAATATAGGCAAAGACCATCAACAGTTTCTCGGGAAAACGCTTGCAAAGATTGCAAAAGAAAAAGCCGGAATTATTAAGCATAAGATTCCTGTTGTTGTAAGCGAAACACAAAAATCTACTAAAAAAGTTTTCCTTGATATAGCAAAAAAACAAAAAGCGCCTATAGTTTTTGCTGACCAAAAATATATTGTAAAAGAAACCGAAAAGGCAGGTGAATTTAAAGTCAATCATTCTAAAATTATATGCGAGCTTAAAGGAAGCTATCAGAAAAAAAACATATCCGGCGTTTTAGCTTTAATTGATGTGCTTGTTTCAAGAAGTGTCAAAATTGACCGAAAAAGTGTCCTCAAAGGACTAAAAAAAGTGTCAAGCACAACAGGTTTACTTGGCAGGTGGCAAACAACTAATTTGAATCCACTTGTAATTACAGACACCGGTCATAACATAGATGGCTTCAAAGAGATACTAAAAAATTTGCGTAAAATCAATTACAAAAAACTTCACTTAGTACTGGGCTTTGTTGGCGATAAAGATGTCTCAGGTATTTTAAAGCTCCTACCAACAAATGCCAAGTATTATTTTGTTAAGCCATCCATTGAAAGGGGCATGAATGAAAGTATACTGAAATCATTAGCTTTAAAATCCGGTTTAAAAGGTTCTGTTTATAAAACTGTGAATGAAGGCTATAGAGTTGCTCTTAAAAATGCAGGCATAAAGGATTTAATCTTTGTAGGAGGAAGCACATTTGTGGTAAGTGATTTTCTTGAAGGGCTTTATTCTAGGGACTTGTAAAATTCAATTTATCTTGTACATTTGTAATCTAAATTTGAAACTATGAATTTTCCAGCTGAATTGAAGTACACAAAAGACCACGAATGGATTCGTGTTGAAGGTGATACCGGAATTATTGGTATTACAGATTTTGCTCAAAAAGAATTGGGTGATATTGTTTATGTTGACGTAAACACTATTGGCGAAACTGTAAACAAAGATGAGGTTTTTGGTACGGTGGAAGCAGTTAAAACTGTAAGTGATTTATTCATGCCGGTTACCGGTGAAGTTTTAGAATTAAACGGAGACATTGATAGCGCTCCGGAATCTGTAAACCAAGATCCTTATGGAAAAGGTTGGTTAATTAAAGTAAAAATTGCCAATCCGTCAGAATTGGACGGCTTAATGTCTGCAGACGATTATAAATCTAGCATAGGAGCCTAATAAATTAAACCCTCAGAAATTCTGGGGGTTCTTTTTTGTGAAAAGTTTTGTATACAACTGGAGTGGTTTTATAACCATAGCATGGGCATTGGTTATTTTTGCGCTTTGTTCAGTTCCAGGACAATATATCCCTTCAAATACATTTCTTGAACTGCTGAGTTTTGATAAGCTGATACATGCTTTTATTTTCTTTATCCTATACTTAACAGGCTATCTTTTTATTAAAAGAAAAAACATCAACACATTCTTTATATTGATTTATTTAGTTACCTGTGTATTTTATGGAATTAGTCTGGAATATATGCAGGCCACTTTTTTTATCAATCGTAGCTTTGACTACTATGATATGATTGCAAACAGCTTTGGAGTTTTAGCCGCTTACTTATTGAGAGAAAGAATATTCGGGTTATTTAGAACTGAGAATAATTAGATAGAGCCCTTAGACGATTTTCGTACTTTCTTTGTTTTTTTATACTTCATAATTCCCGGACAAGTGTCACATTTATTTTTGCCAAACAAACAACTCTCCATAGCAATTGAAACCAAAAGAAAACTGATAAATGTGATTATAAATCGTTTTACCTTCACTCTGTAAAGTTAACTAAATATTAGTATTTTTAGGGTTTAAACAGAGTAAAGAGGTATAAAAAATACTAAATTTCAGTGAATTGAAACCATTTTACCATATTGGACAATACGCCATGTTAATGGCGAGGGTTTTTAGTAAGCCTCAAAAGCTTTCAGTTTATTGGAGACAAATCATTTTTGAAATCAATAATATCGGAATAAGTTCATTACCAATTATTGCAATCATCTCAATATTTATGGGTGGAATTATTACCATACAATCAGCGTTTGGTTTTAGCAGTCCGTGGGTTCCATTATATGCAGTTGGTTTTACTACAAGGGAATCCATTTTATTAGAATTTAGCCCAACCATTGTCTGCTTAATATTAGCAGGAAAAGTAGGAAGTAACATTGCGTCTGAAATTGGAGCCATGAGAATCACGGAACAAATTGACGCTTTAGAAATAATGGGAATTAATTCCGCAGGTTATTTGATTTTTCCAAAGATAGCAGCTTCAATAATCATCTTTCCGTTTTTAATAGCCATCAGTATGTTTCTTGGTATTTGGGGCGGATATGTAATGGGGGTTAATAGCGGCGCTTGTTCAGAATATGAATATATTTTTGGTATCCAAGCGTTCTTTGAACCATGGAAACTATATTACTCGTTCACTAAAGTTATCGTGTTTGCATTTTTAATCACTTCGGTTTCCTCATATTTTGGCTATTATACTTCTGGTGGGGCATTAGAAGTTGGAAAAAGTAGTACACGTGCAGTAGTGTACAGCAGTATTTTAATTCTCTTCTTTGCTTTAATTATTACCGACTTATTCCTTAACAAAACTTAGCTTGATAGAAATTAAAAATATTAATAAGTCGTTTGATGAAAGGCAGGTAATAAAGGATATCTCATTTGCCTTTCATAGAGGAAAAACAAACTTAATCATTGGCGAATCAGGTTGTGGCAAAACAACACTTTTAAAGCTAATGGTTGGCTTACATGATCTGGACTCGGGCTCTGTACTTTATGATGGGCAAGATTTTCCAAAATTGAATCCAAAGGAGAAACAAGACATTCGTATGAAGATTGGCATGTTGTTTCAGGGTGGAGCGTTATTTGATTCTTTGACCTTAGAAGAGAATGTGAAGTTCCCGCTTGATATGTTTACTGATTTAAGTAAGCAAGAAAAAACGGAGAGGGTCAATTATTGTTTGGAGCTAGTAAAATTAGAGGGAAAGAATGGTCTGTATCCGGCAGAATTAAGCGGGGGTATGAAAAAGAGAGCTGCATTGGCACGTGCAATTGCCAACAATCCGAAATATTTATTTTGTGATGAGCCGAACTCGGGATTAGACCCAAAAACATCTATTGTAATCGATGATTTAATTCGTGAAATCACAATAAGATTTGATATAACAACAATTATCATTACCCATGACATGAACAGTGTTATGGGGATTGGTGAAAATGTCATGTTCATTCACCAGGGACAAAATTGGTGGACAGGAAATAAATCTGATGTTTTAAGCAGCAATAATGATGAATTGACAAATTTTGTGTTCGCAAGCGAATTTATCAAAAACGTTTACCAGAGAAATAAAAATTAGGTAGCCGCTATTGGCGTCTCATCTAAATTACGAGTATCAAGCGCATCCCGCAATCCATTTCCTACTAACATAAAGGCCAAAACCAATATTGCTGTTGCAATACCTGGAACAATTGTCAAGTAAGCTTTACCCATTAATAGATAACTCATGTGGGCATTACTCATTTCTCCCCAAGAAGGTACAGGTGGCTGGGCACCAATTCCCAAGAAGCTCAATCCGGCTTCAGTTAATATTGCCGCGGCAAAATTACTAGCCGCCATAACAACAACCGGCCCCATTACATTTGACAATACATGCCTTGTAATAATTCTGAAATTTTTAAATCCTAATGCTTTTCCAGCGTCTACAAATTCTTTCTCTCGAATGCTGAGTACCTGCCCTCTTACAACACGGGCTACCTCAACCCACATCGTTAAGCCAACAGCAATAAAGACTTGCACAATCCCCTTTCCTAAAACCAAAGTAATTGCAATTACCAATAACAAGGTTGGGATGCTCCAAACAACATTAATTAACCATGAAATTAATGTATCGGTAATACCGCGATAATATCCGGCTAGCGCCCCAAGTAATACACCAATTAGTAATGAAATAAATACAGACACTAATCCAACGCTCAAACTGATTCTAGTTCCTATCATCAATCTACTTAACAAATCCCTGCCGTTTATATCTGTTCCTAATAAATATTTTCTCTTAACAAGACAAGAATTCATTACTTCTTTTCTCAAGTCCTCAACGCTTTTAGTGATTGGTGTTACATTTCCAAATTCGTGAAAAGTAACCTGCTGCTTTAATGTGTCATAAGTGTATGGATGTTTAGGGTCCAGAGCATACAACACATCAACCAAATCATACTTAATTTTTGTACCCTGATTAACCTTTCTTCCCGTATACTGCTCTATTAAAATTGTATTCCCTATAAACTCATAATCATAAATCGGAACCGCCGTATACTCTTCCGTCTTTCCGAACAACATTTTTTCAAAAACGTTACTCTTCTCAAACTGTTGATTCTTCTTTACATTTAGCATTGAGACTTCAAAGCCAATTGGTTTTACGTTTAGCTCCGGATTTATGCTGTTTGCATAGGGCGTTTGATCAGGAGTAATTAAATAGCCAAGAATGGAAATGATTGCGGCAACAAATATTACGAATAGGCCAAACATGGCCAATTTTTGTTTTTTGAATCTATGCCAAGTCTCAGCAGTTAGCGATTCAGAAGCAAATTCGTTATTTTTCTTTTTAAATAGTCCCATTTAGTTCTTCCACTCGGTTTTATATCCAAAAACCGACAGTAAAAACACTGATAAAGTGTAAAATGGATAAATCAAAGCCGCCAAAACCAAATAGACGATATTGAACTTCCATTTTAACGTATCAGGAGCTAAAAATACTAACAAAATATCAATTAAATGCTTCGAAATCAGAAAAATTAGAGGAATAAGCGGCTTATGAAGATGTATTAATAATAAAACCCAACTAATTAAGGTTGTGACATTTACAATTATGAGAAACAGGCCAAATAATGAGTTAAAGCTTAATGGCTCCCTAGTTAACTTCTTAGCCCACCTCACTTTTTGTTTAAACATGTCATAGAGATTCTGATTGGGTTTAGTGATAATGTTTACCTCAAATGAACCAAAATACCCGATTTCTCCTTTACCTACCTTCAAAGCTTTTTTTAAAAGAAAGGTGTCATCTCCGGATTCAATATTTACATTATCCAAGTAAGGATTAGTTTCAAAGTATTTCCTGTGATAGCACAAATTAGCACCTGAACATAATATCGGATGCATCAAATTGGCACTTCCTCCGGTAATTATCTTTAAGGCTATCGACTCGGCAAATTGCAACATGGAAATTAATGAGTTTGAGGGCAAAGAAATTACAGGAAGTATAACAAATTTCTTATTCGTTTGAATAAGGTAATCAGAAATTGAAGCCAGCCAATTCTTACTAACATTTTCGGTATCTGCATCTCGTGTAATAATAAATTCATATTTACTCGAATCAACCGCTTTAGAAATAGAAGACTTCTTGCCAAGACGTATTTCATTCTTTAAGATACGATACGCTATTCCGGACTGCTTTAATAATTCATTGCAAATGAACTCGCCATTATCCGAACTTGCATCATTTACTAACACTAATTCGAAAGCATCTCTGGGATAATCTTGCTCGACAATTCCATTTATGAAACCTTCAAGATTTTTTTCTTCATTTCGAAATGGAACAATAATTGAAAATTTGGTTTTTTTATTTTGCGGTTTTACAATCTCTCTTTTACCTGAACTGATTAATAATACAGATAGAAGAAAAACATAAGCTATCAATATAATCAATATCATTTTTTAAACACGAAAGATTTTAAAGTTAGTTTCTCATTTAATAAAATGAAATATCCAATAATGCTAGGAATAACAATATTTATTATCCATATCATAAGCGCACAAAACACCAAAACGGTTGAATTTTCAAGCGCGTTAACAAATACAAGTAAGACTATTGCAGTCCTAACTGCGGCTTCTATAACACTAAACATTGGAATTATTGTTGTGAAAAGAAAATACAGAAATACTCCACTCGCAACATGAAATGAAAAGTTCAATTCAGAAAAAAGCAATAACATAATTGCAAATTGAGCAAAAAAAGCCGCGTACCGAATAACTGATAAGCAAAGTAGCTTTAAAGCTTTATTAAAAGATATTCTTACAGATTTTAACTCTGAATCAGACTTGATTATTTTCATATAAATCCACCGGGAAATAAAATCCGTGTTTCTTAAGAAGAACAAAAATGTCAAAATAATAATCGCTGAAAGCGTTAAACCAATCCACACCAACCACGTGTCTTCAGAGAAACCATCAGTTTTAAATCGGAACAACAAGCCAATAACACCAAAAAAAATTGTGACTATAAGTTGAAACATACCATTTAGAAAATGTAACATGGTAATATTGCCTTTGTTCTCAATTTTAAAAAAATGAATTTTCGCTAAAAACTCAGTTGCCCTGCCGGGAGCCAAATTTCCAACACAAACCCCTGATAAAATTGACTTTATTGAAGTTTTGTATGAAATAGCTTCAATATCATTGACAATCATTTTCCATTTATAAGCTTCAATGCCCCAATTAATTGCCAGCAGAATAATTAATAAAAGTGAAATTCCAACTAAGCCAATAATAGAAAATTTCTCAAAAGCGCGATTTAATAATTCTATATCAAAAGAATCTTTCAGTCTGGTGTAGATTATTAAAAAACTCACTACTCCGATTATTACTTTAATTAATAATCCAAAATATTTCTTTGATTTACTCAATCTGTTTTACAATCCAATTGCTTATTCGTAAATTTAAACCATTGGCTTCCAAAGATAAGATAATATTAGGCATTGACCCCGGCACATTAGTAGTGGGTTACGGATTAATTCACATTGAAAAGAATGTCATGAAACCATTGGCAATTGGTGTAATTAAATTAGAAAAATTGGATGAGCATGCTTTAAGGCTAAAAAAGATTTTCGAAAGAATTATTGGCATTATAGATGAATTTAGTCCCGACGAGTTAGCAATAGAAGCTCCTTTTTTTGGTAAGAATGTACAAAGTATGCTTAAACTTGGAAGAGCCCAAGGAGTAGCAATTGCAGCAGCCTTAAGTAGAAATATTCCTGTAACAGAATATTCACCAAAAAAAATCAAAATGAGTATTACAGGTAATGGTAATGCTAG
>JBFWYJ010000150.1:0-7538 GCA_050186555.1 Bacteroidia bacterium | reverse complement strand
TATGGCTAAGTATACAGTTAATGGAACTTTGATTTATGGGTCATCAATAGGAGGTTCCGGGTCTGACGCAGGGTATAGAATAAAAGTAAGTACAAATGGGGATTTTTATATAAATGGAATTTTTAATAGTCCCGGTGCAGATGTAGATCCAAGCATATCAGCAACTACAACATTACAATGTACTGGTTCCGGTGATAATTTATTTATCGGAAAGTACAGTGGCAGTAATGGTGATTTGATTTGGGCGGGTGAAGCAGGATGTAGTGGAGATATTCAGCCATTTAGTATCCAAGAAGATTTTAATGGTGATATTTTTATTTGTGGAAAATATAATAACGTAACTGATTTTGATTTTTCTACATCTGGAATATTTACGTTGACACCTTTAACGAGCTCTTCTAATTCCGATATCTTTATCTCAAAGTATGCTGGTAATGGAGATTTTATGTATGCCGGGACAATAGGAGGAGGCACAACTAATGATAATGAAGGTATTTATGTTCATTCAATTGGAGGAAGTAGTTTCATATTAACCGGTGTGTTTGGAGAAAGTATTGATATGGATCCGAGTACTGCAACTTCAAGTTCATTAACGGCTAATGGTGGAAGTGATATTTTTCTTGCCAAGTATACAATTTGTACAGAGCCAGGTTTTGCAACAATTATCCCTTCATCATCCACAGTTTGTGCTAACAATACCGTTTCTTTAACTGTTGGAAGTGGCACTCTTGGCTCAGCAAGCAATTGGGTTTGGTATAACGGAAGCTGTGGCACGTCTAGTGTTGGAACAGGAACTCTTATTTCAGTTTCTCCAAGTGTATCAACAACATATTATGTAAGAGGAGAAGGTGGTTGTGTTACACCAACCACATGTACTAGCGATATGATTACAGTTATTCCTTCAAAAGATATTGTTGGAAATGTTACTAGTGCGGTTTCATCAACTTTACAAGGAAACGTTGTTTTATTTGAGTTTCAAAATCAGTTAGCTAAATGGGACTCTATTACATCATCTTCAATAAATGGGACAGGACAATTTTCACTAAATGCAATAACTTCCACAAGTTATATTTTGCAATTTATACCTGATAATAATAGTCATCAAGTTTCTTATGCCCCGAATGCTGTGGCATGGAAAGATGCCAGTGTGTTTTCACATGGATGCCTTTTAAATACTACAAAAGATGTTACTGTTGCAGCGTTCCCAACTTTTACGCCGGGGCCAGGAATCATTAGCGGAAAAATTGTAGAAGGACAAGGGTATGGTCAAAAAGGAACTCAAATTACAGTTCCTGGAAACCCGATTGGAGGATTGAATATTAAAGTTGGAAAAAATCCCGGAGGCAATTATCAAGCTCAGAGCAGATCTGACGGAGCAGGTGGATACACTATTTCGGGGTTACCTATAAATCAGGTTGGCGAGAATTATTTTATTTACGTTGATATCCCGGGGATTGACACGAGTGGTACTTATTATGTTACCATTACAGGAACAAACGCTGTATTTAATAATTTGGATTTCATTGCTGATTCAGATTATGTTTATAATGCTTTCTTTTTAAGTATTGATGAATTAAACCAAAAGAAGGCCGAAGTTTTTGTTTATCCTAATCCTGCAAATGAGCAAATTTCTATTGACTTATTTGGCTTGAAAGAGAACAGTGCTAAAATTACTTTACATTCATTAACGGGTAAATTGGTTTTTGAAAAGAAAGTAGATTATGACAAGTCAGATCCTAAAGCAATAATTAACACAAAAGATTTTGAAAATGGTGTTTATTTATTTGGATTGGAAGTGGAAGGCGTTTTACGACAAAGAAAATTAATTATTAGACACTAATAATTACATAATTACAGTCTTACACCAATCACTAAAACATCATCTATTTGCTCTAAATTATTTTTCCAGGCATTAAAACTTGCTAGTATGTTTGCTTTTTGCTGTGGCATATCTAATGAAACATTATTCATTAATAACTTCTGCATATTAGCTACCATGAATTTTTTTCCTTTAGGTCCGCCAAACTGATCTGCAAAACCATCACTGAATATGTAAAAAGTATCTCCCGGTTTGTATGTTATTTCGTGATTTTTATATATTCGTTCTGCTTCAAGTTCTAAACCGCCGATAGGAAATTTACTTGCTTTAATAATTTCTATATGTTTTTGATCTTCTTTTCTAATTAACCAAAACGGCCTGTTAGCGCCAGAATAATTAATAACTTTCTTTTTAGTATCAATAGCGCATAAGGCAATGTCCATCCCGTCTCTTCTCTCACTTTCTTGTTTATGTTGGTTTAAAGCAATTTTCACGCCTTGATGTAACTCAGAAAGAATCATTCCCGGTTCAGAGATGTTCTTTCGGTTAATAATTTCATTTAGTAAATTATTACCAACAATACTCATGAAGGCGCCTGGAACGCCGTGTCCTGTACAATCTGCAGCAGCAATATAATGAATGTTGTTATGATAAGAATGCCAGTAGAAATCACCACTTACGATATCCTTAGGAAGATAGAGTATAAAGGAGTTGCCCAAAGTTTTTTCCACTTCCGGCAATGAAGGCAACAATGCTTCCTGAATATTTTTAGCGTATTTAATACTATCAGTTATTTCAATATTCTTGTTTTCAATTTCTGCTTTTTGTTGAACAACTTCTTTATTTATTACCTCAACCTTTTCTTTTTCTTCTCTTAATTCTTTTGTCCTTTCATTTACAACATTTTCAAGTTTTTGTTTATCGGCAATTAATTTTTTAGTTCTTACATAGTTATAACCAAAAAAACCGCTTATAACTCCAATAACTACAATTGAATAGAACCACCAGGTCTTGTACCACGGTGGGGAAATAATAAATTCAAAATACGAGGGTTGTGAATTCCAAAGACCGTCATTGTTCATGGCTTTAACCATAAATGTGTATGATCCAGGAGGAATTGAAGGGTAGGTTACCTCCGTTTTCGAAACACTTGGTGTCCAATCTGCATCTAAACCTTCTAATTTATATTGATACATCACTTTTTCAGGAGCCATAAGACTTATTCCAATAAACTTAAAAGTTAAATTGTTTTTATTGTATGGGAGATTCAGGTTGTTTGGCAATAAAGTTCCGTCAATCGTTTCACTGCTGTAGTTATTTATGTTTTCTTGACCATAAAACAGTTTAACATCTGTAATACTTGTTATAGGTTCGTTTCTGTTTGGTAAATCTAAATTTGGGTTATAAATCTCAACCCCTTTAATAGTTCCAACGATAAGCTTCCCTTCTTTTGTGATAAAACTTGCATTCGCATTTGATTCTAAACTTAACAGTCCATCATCTTTGCTTAAATGTTTGAACTTTGGTTTGTTCGCGTAAAAATCATTAAGATTTAAAATATCAATTCCGTTATTTGAACCAATAAACAAATTATTGTTAGCGTCAATATTCAAGAAGTTAATAAACCCACTGGTAAAACCGTCTTTTTTAGATATTCTTGTAAATATTCCGTTTTTATAAAAGTATAATCCGTCTGAAGTACCAAGCCATATGTTTTTTCTGCTATCAATTTTAGCATTTGTTACCCTTCCATTAATAAACCTGTTCCCGGAATTATAAACTTTTGCTTGTCCATTATAGTATTCTATAATTCCATTTTCAGTTCCGAAAATCAATTTGTTATTAATATCTTTTACAACAGAAAAAACATCTAACATCCCTTCTCGAAAATGTTCTCGTAAAGCTTCTATTTCGAAAAACATGTTGTTTCTATAAACCAAAACACCTGAATTGGTTCCAATATAAATATCGCCGTTATCATCCTGATAGAGCGTGTTGATTAGCTTTGTCCGAATTAATGCATCTGTAAATGTTACAAACTTTTCATTTTCAAAATAGCATAGACCTTGGTCTGTGCCAAAAAGCACACGGCCATTTTTTAAAGCCAGTATGGCATTAATGTTTTTATCAGGCAATTTATTTTTTTTAAAAAATTCCTCATTGTATGAAACAATGTTATTACCTGAAATTTTAGCAACGCCATTTAAGCTCGGAGCTACCCACAAATTTCCTTTGGCATCTTCTGCAACGGCATTAATATAATTCTCAGCAAGGCCATTGTTTTTCGTGTAATAAATAAATTTATCATTAAAGTATTTGTATAAGCCAGAACCATCTGTCCCAATCCAAATATTTCCTTCTCTGTCTTTTAAGCTTGAAATTATGGGATTGTTTGTAAGCCCGTTGTCCTTATTGAAAAAGAGGGCGCTATTTTTTTTATTAAAGTCTAGTTTAAGTAGTCCTTCAGAAAAGGAACCAAAGAAAAAAGTATTATCCGTATGCTCTAATATTGTACTGTAGCCAATATTTTCATTTGTGACAATACCTTCAAATGGTTGAAGAGAAAATGAACTGGATAGAATGTTAAGCCCGGTAGCAGTTCCAATTAAATATTCACCTTTATTGTTTGTGGCAATGGAGAAGATAAAATTATTCAAAAGTCCATTGGTTGTATTTACATGCGTAAATTTTCCATTTTTTTTATGGTAAACAATTAATCCATTTTGCATTGTCCCGAACAAAATATTTCCTTTGTTATCATTGTGTATAGTATAAATAGAACTATTGTTTAAGATACTGTCTGATTTAAAAGTGAATATCGAATCTTTTTTAAACTCAAATGCACCTTGTTGAGTACCAATCCAAAAACTTTCTCCGTCTTTTTCTAAATGATAAATCCATGAATTATCCAGTCCGTTTTTTTCGTTGTAATTACGAAACGATTGCTTGAAATAAACAGACAATCCTTTACTTGTTCCAATAAGCATTCTTCCTTTATCGTCTTCTGAAACAGAAAACACAACATCGTCAATTAAACCGTCATTTTTATTAACTGTTTCAAATTTGTTACCGTCAAATTTACCAATGCCTCCGCTATTGGTCCCTACCCAGATATACCCTTTGCTGTCTTGAAATAATGATAATACTTGTGATTGAGGAAGCCCCTGCTCTGTGTTGTAATTTTTAAAATGATGAGTTTGCGCAAAAAATAACTGTGTTGTATACAGTAATAGACCAACTATGTATTTATATTTTTCTCGCATTAAGCAAATTTAAAAAATAAAGCCAACCCAAGGGCTGGCTTAAGAAATGTTTTTATATCTATTCTATTTATTTAAAACTACTTTATGATAGAATAAAGTGTTGTTTAATTCAATGGATAATATATAAATGCCGTTTGATAAATCATTTAAATTGAGAATCAATTTATCATTAAGGAGTAATTCTTTTGTGTTAAAAGATTTCAGTTTCTTTCCATTGATGTTACAAAGAATGATTGAACCTTCTAGTAGTTTTTCTTTTGGCCCTTCTATATTTAAAACGCCATTCGTTGGGTTAGGATAAAAGGTAAATAAGTCAGATTGAATTCTTATTGCTTTAACACCAACATCATTTAATGGTCTTATATAAGATGAATCTACCACAAAATCCAGATTAGTATAACTTGAATTTGTATTATCTATTACTCTCATATATGTCTGATTTGTGTCTAATCCCGGTATATCAACATATAAAAAGTATGACTCGCCACTTGCTGAAATAGGTAATCCTGACAAAGTGTATTCTCCTGAAGCGTTTGTTTTGCTTTGCCCTACAATGTTGCCGCCAGGGTTCTTACCAACTTTAATGTTTAATCCGCCAATAGGATTCCCGGGTACTGTTGTTTGATTCCCTCTTTGTCCGTACCCAACTCCTTCAACAATTTTACCTGCTAATACACCCGGACCTGTGCCTATGTTTGTAAGGGGTTGAACTTGTATAGATTTATTTGTATTGCTTGAACATCCGTGGCTAAAATGGCTCCCTTTCCATCCGGTTAAATTAGGGGCATATGTTACTTGTAAAGAATTTGAAACAGGAGTTATTCCTAATATATAATCAAATTTATCGACTGAAGTAAAGGTGAAGCCACCGGCAGCATCTGTAGTTTGATAAGTGATAGAGTCAAATTTAGTTAGCATCGGCTCATACTTGTACAATACAACTTCACCTGCAACGCCTAAGGAATTTTCAGTTGCAAATCCTGAAATGTCTTTGCTTGGAATAACATCAACAGAGTAAGTAGGACTGTTAGCATAACAATTATTTCCATCATAACCATTAACTTCATAGGTGTGCATTCCTGTGTTTGTACCTGTTATAATCACATTACCGGTAGTTCCGCCTACACCTGTTAAATCGCCGGTTGTGCTAAACGAAAATGTAAATTGTCCAACAGCGCCTGTTGCAGTTGCTGAGAAATTAGTTCCGCTGTTTAAACATATGCTCGAAGGACCGGTAACAGATAGTGAAATGCTATATACATTCAGCGCATATTTTAATGTGTCTTTTTGAGTGCCTGCAATTGCTATTAACCCAATTGTATGTTGGCCAACACCTGTAAATGATGTTACAAAACTATTAGAAACTGAAGCGTAGTAATTTCCATCTTTAATCCATCTAACAGAATCTGCATTGGTGCTTTGGTTTACAAAAGTTAGTGGGGAAAATTCACAAACATTTGTTGAAGTAAGTGCAAAGTTGGCTACCGGAGGCAAGAACTGAAAGATGAAAGTACCGAAGTGAGAATTGGAAAAATCTTGATAGTTTGACGCAACGTATAACTTTCCGTTGGTTTTTGCCAATGTAGAGTAAAAGCTGGTGTTACTGGTTCTTCCTAAAGTATCAATTGAAAGCGTAATGGTTTGATCGGGATTAATGTAGTAAATGTCAGGCCTGTCAGGATATGAAGTATTCTTTCTAATATAGAACATCATATTCTTGTGTCTCATTAAACTGCTTATTTCTCCTTGACTTTGTGCAAGAACGGATGTGTAATTTACGCCATCAGTAGTTTTAATGATAGAATAATCACCATCTCCATTATCAAGCACTAAATACAAAGTACCGTTTAATGTGTCCATCGCTGTTACTGCGGCATTCGAATAGGATGAAGAAGCGTATCCAGTATTATCAGAAAAATTTATCCCGTCTGTCGAATTTAATAAGTAATAATTTGAGTAATGGCTAGCGCCTAGGTAAATTTTATTATTGAATTTAAAGATGGATTTTATTGAATTAATACTGTATGGTAATTTCTTGCCTGTAAATGTAAAACCAGTTTGGTTATAATGTTTTTTAAAAATTTTTATTGTATCGCCATTATTATAATCGGTATGATTAAATAAAACCAATGTATCATGTGGTCCGGACATTGAATGAAAAGTCATACCAAGAATACCATGCCTATAATAACCATTCCCAAATTGCAGCGTTTCAGTAGAAACAGCATTAGATACATTATCGTATCTATATAGAACCAATGTGTCATCAACAATATAATCTGACACCTTTGGTGCAAAGTAAGCATAAGTCAGGTTTGGTGTATTTGTTTTAATTGAAACACCGGAGGTAATTCCAATGTCATTATTATAACGGGTATAATTTAATGTGGTAAGTGAGTTGGTTGTGGTGTGAAAATGGTGAATGTAAGAATAGTAATAACTCCAAGGGTAATGGT
>JBFWYJ010000149.1:0-7559 GCA_050186555.1 Bacteroidia bacterium | reverse complement strand
TATAACTTTTTTTATTGCAATAAACTTGTTTGTATAAGATTCTTTTAACGAATGAAAGTTAGTAAGCGTTGCGATTAAGAGGAAAGTAATTAATTGATAATTAATTATATAGATAACACACTGCTAATCAGCTTGTTTAATTTTGACTTGGAATAAAGTAATTCAACTGCAATTCGAAGTGCTTTCCGTCAAAAACTTGCTTATATCCCAAATCATGCAATCTCTCAGAAATTGCCATAATTTCTTCCGGTGAGTAAAAATAACTACAAACAAGTATTGGCTTGTTTTGATGATGGATTGTTAATTCGTTTATTGCAACAAAGCGGTAAATATCCCGGTCATTAATGTTGGCATCTACCCTTTTGGAAACATTATCAAATTCTTCATTTTTATAATAATAGGTAAACATTCCTATCACATCATGCTTATAAAAAAGTAAATCCGGTTTGCTATCAAGTGAAGTATATGTGGCTACAAATGCTTTCATATTTAAACCTTTATTCTCGCCGGGTTTTAAACTAAAAACGCCAAATGCGAAAAACAGAACAGATAAAATGAAAGTTGAAATCTTATTATGGGAAAAAGAATAGCTAATTAAAATAAGAAAGAAAGGAACCGAAAACAAAATATATCGTGGAATAAAAATTGGGATGGAAATTCCCATTAAATAAAAAACCAATGGTGCCATAATTCCCAACAACAGGCAGTAAACTGAAAATTGGCTAAAAAACTTTTTTCTGTACATCATAAAAAAAGTAAATGCAATAAGCACTATGTAAACTATTATGTTGCCATAGAAACTCGACATTAAATTAATCAGGTCGTCTGTCTGAGCAGATTTTATCCAATGCTGTTCCGGAGGAGTATTTGAAAAACCGAACAGAAGCTCCCATTGCTTTTTAGTAAATCGCAACAACACTAACAATATTGCTATTATATCTGAAACCAATACTTTCCAGAGTAAATTGCGCGAGTAGAGTGTTATGATAATGAATTGCACTACAAGTATCAAACCGGATACATAATGAGTATACACCAATAAGAAATTGGAAATACCTAATAACAGGATATACAGATAGTTTGTTCTTTCAATCAATCTCCAGGTCAAAAGCGCATTTATCCCCGTTAAGAATAAAAGCAACGAGTAACATCGTGCTTCTTGTGCATAATAAAATAAATACGGATGAATTGAAAATCCTATTAAAAACAGGAGCAAAGCGTTTTTATGCAATTTATTTTTGAGCCAAACAGAAAAAGGAATAATCGCCAAGGCACTAAAAAAAGCGCTCATTGACCTAATAGCTATTTCAGAGCTGCCGAATAATTTCGCCCAAACCCATAAACAATAATAATAAAAAGGAGGGTTAGCATCCCATTCAGACTCATGTTTAATATGTCCAAAATCGAGGAAAGTGTTTTTCACGCTCATCATTTCGTCATAACTAAACGAAGAGCCACCTATCCGGAATAATTTAAATAGAAAGTTGAAAGTGACAAAACCAATTAAAACTAACCAAAATTGATTATTCGAAATTTTAGATTTTTGCTGTTGAATATCACTTGTTATTTTCAATCACAAATTTCAATTGCTGAATGGTATTCAATTGCTCATCATAAAATCTGGCAATATAAATTCCACTTTTTAAATCGGTTGACAATTCGACATTACTGGTTCCAATTTCATTATAAGTATATTTTTGACCTAGCAGGTTATATAATTCTACTTTGAAAACTTTGACTTGATCGTTTTTCCAATTAAGGCTGTGGTTGAAGTAATAAAATTGAGCGTTGGCTATTTCGTTCATTCCGTTCTCTTTAATGCCAATGATTTCTGCCGGATTATATATGCCATTATCGAGTTTAATAAAAAAGATATCTTCTTCCTGAGCTTCAAAGCTTCGCGTAAATCCTACCAATGCATACCCGTTATCAGATGTAGAAATGACGTCAAATGCTTCGTCATACTTAAATCCTCCAACAGTAGAAGATGCAAGCCAAATGAATGCATCATTAATCAAATAAGGTTGTGTAATAATATCGAAGACACCCTGGAATACCTTTCGAGATAAGAAATAAGCATTATTGTTTGGGTTAACTGCAACGGAATTAAATTTATCATCAGGGGTACCTCCACCCTGAACTGTATACGTTCCGATAACACTTCCGGTTAAACTGGTTTTTAAAATCAGAGACTTTGTTGGGTAAGGACTGACACCTGTTGTATCAAGCGCACCGCAAATAATAATATTATTGGCATTGTCTTCTGCCAAATCATTAGCATAATCCATTCTTGACGGATAACCGATAGTATTTAACACCAATGAATCGCCATTTGAGCCTAACTTTACAAACCAAATATCTCCTAGAGAATCACCATAACTTTTACTGTAACCGGAAGCAATAACTGCATTATCGCTTGTAAAAATTATTGAATTCAATTCATCATCTTTCATGCCTCCTAATGTTCTAGTCCATAATGTTTGACCGTTGTTAATATTCAGTTTGGCAACTAGTGCATCTTTGCCTCCATGAATAGAGTTGCTAATTGTACCACAAACAACAATATTACCATCGGATGCAAGACAAATCGACTTACCGAAATCCCAATCCATAGTCCCGATAGATTTCTGCCAAATCATATCACCATTCTTGTCAGTTCTAACAACATAAATATCGTAACCACCATTGCTAATGGAACTAGAGTAACCAACAAAAACAAATCCGCTGTCGGCAGGATTAACTACAATCGCTTTTGCCGCATCTGCAAGCACTCCTCCATAATTTTTACTCCAAACCGGATTACCAAGACTATCAATTAACAATAATATTGCATCTGATCCTCCTAAACCATGTGTGGTTGTTGAGCCACAAATAATATACTGACGGTCATAAGTTTCTTTAAGCCCGTAACCAAAATCATTGCCTGAACCTCCAAATTTGATATAAAATTTGTCCGGCGCCTGAGCAAATGCTATAAGGCAAATGAAAGATAAACTAAATATGGCTATTATCTTTTTCATTTGAATTTTTTTGCAATGCTAAAATATAAACCTTGTCCGTAAGCAATTTTTGGTGCTATGTAACCTTGTAAGCTATTACTTCCTAGTTTAAAATACAAATGTTTGCCGATATAACAAACCGATGTCCCCATGTTTAATCTCACATAGCCTCCATAACCAACATGCAGGTTGAAAATCCATTTCTTGTTTAGAATATACTCCGGCTCCGCAAATACATAAGGCTTGTAATTGGCGTTGAAAATATATCTAAATCCTGTATTTAAAACAAAATTCATTTTGCCAAAATAAATTCTGTTGATTAAAACAAGATTAGTTGGGATGTTGATGTTGAAATTTTCTCTTCTGCTATTAATTAGATTCTGAAGAATGGTATCCTGATTTATTTTCTGTAATGTTGAATCTTTTAAATCTAGTATATTTTCGATTCTGTATCCATTGAACGAAACAATTGAGTCGCTTTCATATTGCACGCTGTTGTTACGCCAATGAATAAAACCAATATTGTTTGCATTAACCAACAAAACACTCTTTTTACCAATTTTGCTATTATATGGTGTATCGAAAAACAAATCGGCATTTGCTCCGATGCCATTAAAACTCAGTAAGTTTTTATTATTTGTATCACTAATTGCCAGATTGAATTGAGAGTTAAATGTAATATTTGTTGCATCAGGAGAAGTGTACAAATATGTATTACTTCCAGTTTTAAAATCAAACAATTGCTCGCCTTTTAAGAAAGAAACAGACGCACCAATTTTAGCAACCGAATCCAAATGATGAATAATAAAACCAAACTTAGCTTCCTGAAATCTCAAAGCGTTAACGCTTATTCTTGAAATATCTGCTGTTCCACCTGCAAAACGCTTATTACCATAAAACATTAAACGATAAAAATCAGCATTGAAACTTGCGTTTAATACTTCTTGGTTCTTAAATCCAACCAGAAAATCATAATTTTCTTTTCCTTTAATGAAACCTGCCACCCCATAGTTTAGATAAATACCGAAATTGTTTTCATTTCTCAATTTCTTTTCTGAAGCATCTTTCATTTCATTGCTAATATGCCCTCCCCAAATCAAGGTGTTAACCATGTCGTTTTTTATTGCGTTACTGCCTGCCTCATAATCCAGATTAATAGAAATGCTTCGCCCAATTCTGGAGTAATCCAGAAATTCTGTATTGTATTGCGCATCGAGTAAATTCGACAAGCCTAAACTTACAATCAGAATTAAATATTTTAAGTTTCCGGACAATTACTTTCTTTTTATTTTGTAGTTAACATCCAATACTATTGACATATCAATTTCATAGTGGTCTTTTAGAATTATTTCCGGCGGATTTGGCGGCATTAATAATGTAGCTTTTATTCTGGCTGATTTACTTTGTTTAAGCTTAGATAGTTTATTATTGTCAAAACTGACAAATAGTTTTTGGCTTTTAGGTGCAATAACGATATTTTGAGCATCAATAATACCTTTGGTTATAGTATTATTGTTAGGTAAAAACAAAGAGTCAATTATTTGTTTATTTTCATCGAGAAGGTACGTTTGAATTATCGCATCAAACGGGTAGCCATTTACAGCATTAATAATAAATTGCCCGTAATTAACATTTTCCAGTTGATCAAGCGTACTGAAATTGATAGAAGCATCTGACTCTAAGGAGAAATAATTTGCGTTAAATTTTAATGGAATATTAATGTCTGCCAGAACCCTGATACCTGTATTATAATAGGCAAAGTCGTTGAAAGCAGAAGTATTTCCAAGCGGGTTAATTTTTATTTGTCCGCCATAAGTCAATTGATTTGGAAGATTACTTAAGAAGTTGACAATATTGCTATTGTTTTTATTCAAGCTGATGAGTTTAACCGAAGAATTAACATTTCCATTTACCTGATAAGCCCTGTTAATGTTGATATTGTTTAATGCCTGAGTTGACAACGAAACGCTGGTTTGGTTAATAGAATTAATTGATGAAATAGTATTTAGCACTCCTGAAAATTCGGCGCCAATTTCATTTATTATTCTGAAATCAAGTGTCGCGTCGCTTAACTGAAAACCGTTAGCGTTAAAACTATTAAACACATCAAGCGAACTTGTGTCCGTTGCAATATTAATGTTCTCGGTTCCAAAATAACCATGAATATATTGCGGAATCAATTCGGAGTAAGTGATGTTAACGCTTGCACCTTTTCCAAAAGCAACAACAATAGGTTGCGAAGCCGGATTAACATTAACAGTATAATTTTGAATCAGCGTATTATAATTGAATTGGCCGCCACCTGTTAAATCAATATCATAGCCTGACAAGTCATAAGATTTTGTTAACGAATTATTGCCCGGAGGAACGGTTTCAATGATGTTAAAAGGGATTCCATACTTGGTAACTCCTGGTAACTTGTAATAAAAATCAATTGCATCGTCCAGCGTATTGGAAAAATTAACACTTAATGTCCCTTTTCTTAATGTTCCCCATTTTAATGAAGCTCCATTAGAAAGATTGAATGTGATTGGAGCCGGCGGTAAAAAACCAATTGAAGAACCCGGCTGAAAGGTACTTGGCTGCGGAGAAGGCCATAAATAATTGTTAATGAATGTAGTATCCGGTAATTTTATTAAAGAATCTAATTTCAGATAGGCAATTTCACTATTGAAGTTTAAAATAAGGTTATTATTTGCGTCTGTAACAAATAATGAATCAGATATAAAGTTCTTGATATTGAGTTTACTTGTTACAACCGGACCGGTAACATCTATATCCCAATTTGTTACAGTTTCCTTTCTGCATGACATTGAAATCAAGAGGACAAAAACAACAAAAACTCTAAAAAACTTTAAATGCATTCACGCAAATATAATTAAATAAATATTGGTTTTTTTTCTTCATTTTTAAGCATTTAGCACTATGTATTTAGCATTAAATATGTATATTTGCAGCGGATATTATGAAGTTTAACACTCGGTTCTATATATCCTGGATTTTTGCAGCCATACTGATGTATGCGCTTTTTTACACCTGGCATGGTGTGTTCTTGAATGATTTTAAAAAAATTAATTTTCCTATAACTTGGTTGATTGTTTTTACAAGCGTGGCTTATATCACTATATCGTTTGTGTTATATCTTGTATTTGAATCAAAACCGCTAAAGAACATTTATAGTTTTTTTGTTCGCGGTATTGTTTCCGGAGCAGTTACGGGCGCCATTATTTTTATGGTTTCCATTGTTGTTACAATTTCAATTTCTAAATCGCTATCACCTAAACACCTGATGCTTGATTTCACCTGGCAGATGATAGAACAGATAATTGGTGGTCTGTTACTTGCTACTATTAAGGTTTTTGTACCTGATCATGCGCACGAACGCATCTAAAAATCGCTAAACCGCCTTTATTTACGCATTAATTTATTTGTTTTTTAAAAATTATTGTTGTTATTTGCCATTATAAGAATTAACGGAATGACAAGCACAGTTGATATTAATATAAATAAGATTGCTAAAAGCAGGGTATTTGAATTTGATGTTAATAATGTTCCTTTCGGGCGTTGTTTTTCAGATCACATGTTGGTAGCAGAATATGCAAATGGTAAGTGGGAAAAAGTATACATTACCCCATATGAGGATGTCCCTATGAGTTATGCACTAAGTGCACTTCACTATGGCCAGGCTATATTTGAAGGAATGAAGGCTTATAAGAATGAGAAAGGAGAGGTTAAAGTCTTCAGAGCAAAAGATAACTACGCACGTTTAAATAAAAGCGCCATTAGAATGGCAATGCCTGAGGTGCCTGAAGAAATATTTATCGGTGGATTGATTGAGTTATTAAAGCTGGATAGAGCTTGGGTTCCAGATTCAGAAATGGGCAGTTTGTACATCCGTCCGTTTATGATTTCTACAGATGAAGCCATTGGTGTGAAACCGAGTGATACATATAAGTTTATCATTATTACTTGTCCTGCTGGCAAATATTATACTGAACCGATTAAGGTTTTAGTTGAAAAGAATTTCATTCGTGCTGTAAAAGGTGGTGTAGGTTTTGTAAAAGCAGCCGGGAATTATGGCCGCAGCTTATATCCTGCAAAGTTAGCTCAACAAAAAGGATATCATCAGGTTATCTGGACTGACAGCGAAACTCACAGTTTTGTTGAAGAAAGTGGTACAATGAATGTTATGTTCGTAATCGGAGACACATTGGTTACTCCTCCTTTAGGTGATACTATTTTGGCCGGTATAACAAGAGACAGTGTACTTACATTAGCAAGAGATTGGGGAATGAAAGTGGAAGAAAGAAGGGTTAATATCAATGAGTTGATAGAGGCACACGCTAAAGGTGAACTTAAAGAAGCTTTTGGCTGCGGTACTGCAGCAACAATAGCCCAAATAATTGGTATTGGATATGACGATAAACACATGGAGTTACCTCCGGTAGAAGGAAGACAGTTTTCTCCTAAGTTCGATCAGGAATTGCGAAACATTCGCAAGGGACGTTCAGAGGATATACATCAATGGATGACCGATATTTAATCTAATTAAAAAGGAAC
>JBFWYJ010000148.1:0-7574 GCA_050186555.1 Bacteroidia bacterium | reverse complement strand
TTGAGTTTAAAAAGCTAATTAATGGAAAAAAAGGCTGAAAATAGAATCAAAGTTGTTCTTGCAGAGAATAAAAAAACAAATAATTGGTTAGCTGAAGTCTTAGGGAAAAATCGTACAACTGTAAGTAAGTGGTGTAGAAATGCTATGCAACCAACATTGGAAACTTTATTTGAAATTGCAGAGGTGCTTCAATGTGATGTTAGGGAACTTTTGGTATCCACAAAAAATAAAAAAAGTAATCCCTCCGAAATGCATCAAGATGCAGGTCATAAAGAAACCTTTCAATAGGCTATTTTTTGCCCGGAAATTTGCCAAATTTGGGCACAAAAAAACGAAAACCCCGATTTTAGAGGGCTTTTGAGTTATCTGCGTTAATAATAAGTTTGCAAAACTTTGTGCTAAAACGTGCCAAAAATGTAAAATCGATTATTGAGGCATCAGTATTTGGTGTGATAGTTGACCGAAATTATCGTTTCAAACGTCTACTATTTGACTTACCGTGACGCCCAATTCCTTAGCAATTTTTCTGATGTTAAGTATAGTAAGATTGTGTCCCCCCGCTTCTATATGATACATATTTTGCCGATCGAAATTACAGGCATTAGCCAAATCAACCTGCTTCATATTTTTTGCTAAACGGATTTTCTTTATGTTCTCACCTAACCGCTTAAGATATTGTTTTTCCTCTTGCTTCGGATTCACCCCTCTAATCTGCTGAGAAAATATTAACAATATGTAATGATATATCATTACATTATGAAAAAAGTATATCTTTGGATTATATAAAATTCAAACAAGAAACAATGAATTACACTAAACTAATTACGATCATTTTACTTGCATTTACTTTGACAAATTGCGGAACGATATTTAAGGGTAAATCTTCCTTAGTTAAAGTCAGCATAGGGACACCTCCTAATGCACGGATTTATTATAAAGATAATTTTATTGGAGTACCTCCATGCGAATTTGAAGTGAGCAAGAGAGGGCTTAAGTCAGGAAAACAAAAAGTATTAATTAAGTCAGATGGTTACAAAGACGAAGTAGTAACTTTAGATGGTAAACTAAGGGTACTTCCATTAATTGGAAATGCCCTCATTTTTTTTGGAGCGCCAGCAATTATCGATTTACTTAGCGGCCATTTTTGGGAAGTGAAATCGCCGGTTAGTTACTATCTTGAAAAACAAAATCAATCCTCCTCAAATGTGAATTTAACTAATAAAAAAGATAGTGTTGACGATCAATCTAACTCCACTTCATCGGCGCACGAATTAGTTAAATTGCAAATCCTAAATGAGGAAGGTATTTTGACAAATAGTGAATTTAGTGCATTACGTCTACAAATCGCAGAAGGAAAATACAATACAGGAAACAGCAAAGCGGATGAGTTGAATAAATTAAAAAAGTTGCATGATTCGAACATTCTTACAAAAGCAGAATTAATGACAATAAAACAAAAAATCTTATCTGAAAGCTATAATTATGAAAACAGTATTTACCTAAAAATATTAAAGTTTGTAGACTTAAAGGATAAAGGCTTGATTAATGATTCTGAGTTCAGCATCAAGAAAAAGGAAGCGGTAGGTGGAAATTAGAACTACTCAAGAGTGTTCTTTTAATACACCTAACATTGTCCAATTGGAGAATAGAAGGAGTACAAATATAAATTCCCAAGAAAAATCACTGAAATATTATTGGCTTACTTATCAATTACAAACCTTTTACTTATCTGGACATTGAGCGTTTTGAAGTGCCCTCTACTCAGCTTCAATAAATAAATTCCGGCAGAGAGGTTGCTGATGTTAATTGAAGCCTTCATATTGTTGAATGTGATTTCTTCTTCTTTAACTAATTGGCCTAAGCTATTGTAGATGCCAATTGTATTAAAATCATTTGCCTGGGCAATCTCAAAACTTAAATTTAATTCATCTTTGGCAGGTTGGGGGTAAATGTTTAGTTTTTCTTGATCATTCATCAATTCTTTAATGCCAGTACATTCTTCTACTACAATTGTTTTGTTTGCATGTGAAACACATGCATGTGAATCAATAACATTAACCCAATATGATGATGTAATTGTAGGACTAACCGTCACGCTATTTGTAGTAGCTGCATTACTCCAATAATATTGACCCAAGTTGGGTAAAGTTGACAACACGCATGATTGGTATTTGCAAATCGTATCAGAAGTTGAACTTATCGTAATAGGCAAAGGATTTATAATAGTAACATTAATTGTCTGCGTGCAAATTACATTTTGAAAATGACTAATTGTGACAGAATATATTCCTGAGGTGCCGACTACCACGCTTTGAGATTGAACATTTGACAGGTTAGGTCCATTCCAAGCGAATGTATAGTCAGGCGCAGCTGAAAGTGTAGCACTAGAACATCCGGTAAAACTACCGGTTGTGTTCAAAATACCATTTACATAAATGTTGCCGGCATAACATTCTGCATCAAGGTAAGCATACCCCATATGAGCTCCATTATTACATTTGTTAATAATAAAATCTATTCTAAGAGAATCGCCTTTGTATGGAAAAAAAGGCATAATGTCTTTGCTCCATTTTGTGTAGTATGGCAGTTCTGCTACCGGTAAATTATTGGGAAGAGGAGAAGTAAATGTGTTTTTTATATAAAAAGTATCATTAGAACGCGGAAAAATATAACATGGATAATTTGAAGAATTGTATAAGTATACATATCGATTATAATTATTAATCACTGTGTGAGTAGTTAGATTAGTTACAATTATTTTAAGCATCGGAATATGGCAACAATTTGTGTGTATACCTGGTAGACCAGGAACTGTGACAAACATATAAGCATAATTAAACATCCAATTCAAAGAATCAACTTTCATATACTTTGTAACCTTTTCAACACTTTGAGACATAGAAGAACTTCCAATTCTCAAAAAATTATTACCATACATTTTACCTAACTTAGAGTTATTAATTATTCCGTTATTCTGAATCGAACCACCAAAAACAGAGAATATAGGGTAAATACTACCTATGTTAGGATCAATATAACCGCTATTGAATGGTGTACTAATTATTTCAGATGAGATAGGAGATTGTAAAGAATCATCTAAATACATGCATTCCAATGTGTTGTGATTGGCAAATGTCCATCCTTGTATTTGAGTAAAGGACGTGATGACACCAGGTGTGGAGCTTTCAAAATTCTCATTATTGCAATTTTGCTCATTTGCAGAACGCTCTCTGAAATTCTGCGCCAGGGAATAAAATATAAGGATGCAAAATAAACCAACTATTTTAAACTTGTTCATACAAAAATAATACGTTTATAATTTTTATTTGTTGGGTCAGTTCCATCAAATTATTGATCTATCTATGTTACTTATCAATTACAAACCTTTTACTTATATGGACATTGAGCGTATTGAAGTGCCCTTTACTCAATTTCAATAAATAAATTCCGGCAGGAAGGTCATTGATGTTAATTGAAGCTTTCGTATTACTGAATGTGATTTCTTCTTCTTTGACCAACTGTCCTAAGCTATTGTAAATGCCAATTGTTTTAAAATCATTGGCCTGGGCAATTTCAAAACTTAAATTTAATGCGTCTTTGGCGGGTTGGGGGTAAATGGTTAATTGGTTCTCGACTTCGCTCGAACCACCATTCTGATACGGTAATCCAACGGCACTTATATAAACCGTTACCAAATCCCATTTTACATTGCCACAAATTTCTTGTCTTACCAAATAGGATGTAGTAACGTTTGGCTTTACCCACATTCCCGCTACAGTGTCTATTGGTGTTGTTGTGTTTGGCAATTGATACCACATGCAAGCCTCATCTATGCCCACATCCGGTTGACGACCAATAAACACACTATCTCCGGGTAATATAAATTGATCGGGGCCAGTATAGGCAGGGAGGTCTATGTCTATGCAAGAAACCTGGTCGTATTAATGCGCTATCGGCAAAGTAAGCTCCTAATGCGTCAACAGCAAAGCTTGATTGGTTTGTGACATTACAATAGAACTTAACACAATAGATTTTTCCAGCTTCTAGACATCCCTTTAAGCGATTACGTGGGTATCCTCTTTGAGTTTGCTGTGTATTTGGTTTCAATACTAAAGTTGAACCAAAATAATTACATCCTTTTTTAGGCCACTGATACGTAAATGAGCTTAAAGGAACTGAGTACGGACTAATCGTACTACTAAATAATAAACCACAATATTTCGTAGAATCTATTGCATCCCAGAATTTTGCTTTTTGACTAGTTGAAATTTGTGGAATTTCAAAACTACCATTATTAACATAATTAGCTATTTGAGGATTTTGGCCATACCCAACAAAAAATGAAAAGGCAACAGGAATAATAATCCTGCTGCCCAAACTAGAAATATTTGAATTTATATTACTTAGAAATAACCAGTTTCTTAACCACTGTTTCATTTTTAGAATTGCTAATTGTTGCAATGTAAACGCCATTTAGTAAATCCAGTTCCATTCGGTAAGGAGAATCACTTCTAATCTCCTTCTTTATAATTACCTTGCCGTTAATATCTGAAATTGCTAAATGTAAAACTTCATCTTTTGCCCCATTGCTTAATAAAGTTACAAAATTATTGGCTGGATTTGGATAAAGTTTAACGTCCCAAATATCTTTCTTAATAGTTAAAGCATGTTTTTGGAATGGATTAACCGCTTAACTGTTTCGCGCAAAAAATATTGGAAGAATAGTTAACGATGTGTCTATTATGGCTTAACAATCAATTTACGCCACACTTTAGTCTTTAAATCATATTCTATTGGGTCTAAATCCTTCGACAACTTATACCACGAACCAACTTGTTTCGATTGAAGATACCCCATGGTAAGCTTATCTGAATTGGGTGAAATATTCAACCATGATGCAGTGTAATTTTCACAAAAACTTAAAAGGGTATCTATTTTTTTTGTAGCCAAGTCCAATTTAATTACTCCAAAAGGGTTACGCCAGACAATATTCTTATCATCTTTATCGAAACACATAAAGTCGTGAAATGATATAGATTGCGTAAGGTAAGTTTGCTCCGATGTAACTGGATTAATTAGGTATAGACCTGATCCTATTACAGTGACATAATTATCGGAAGTTTTAGCAAAGCACTGATAAGAACCATTTGATAGTACACTATCAACTTTTGTGCCTTCTTTGTCTATTTTCATAACACTGGATGGTATAGAGCCTGCGCCTGGTTGATAATAATAAATATAATTCCCAGTATAATCCCATTTAGGCTGCTTTCCACCAATACTACTTACTAACTGCTTAAGGCTATCTCCATTTGTTTTAATCTTATGTATTGTAAAATCCAATTTCCCATATGTAACCCAATTGGAACTATTAATTGATGGAATAAACATTATTCCGTTATCCAACACAATTTTATCCTTCGTCATTAAATTATACGTGTAAAGATTCCCTCCGTAATCAAGTATCACAATTTCAGAACTATTAGATGGGTTGTATGCCCAAAATTGTATCTTTGGATTATTGTTTGTTGAAGTGTCTATCCAACCGATGGGCGGCTCTTCAGGCAAGGTATCACAAAAGAAAGTTACTGAAGTATAGTTTGAGCCAGACAAACCACCTAAGGGTAGTTTGTCTTTTTTACAACTTATTAGTATCGTAATACAGAAAATATAATTTAAAACTTTGTTCATTAATACTTAATTAATTTATTTACGTATACTAACTTTGCCCCATCATACACATTTAGAATATACAACCCATTTGAATTGTTTTCTAAATTTATTTGAAACCTATTTTTACCATATTTAGTATTTAAACTTCCAATCTCAACTTCTTTCCCAAGAATGTCATAAACTTTATATGTTAACAAACTTGGAAAGTCTGAACCAAATTCAATATTAAATTGATTCTTACTTGGGTTAGGAAAAGTTACAAAATTTTTCTGATTTATTAAATTTTCAGTTATGCCAATTGCAGCACTAGGGTCGTAAACATATAATGAAATTGCGCTTTTGTGAGAACTTACAGCTGATTCAGGGAAAGTGTTGCCATTTGACGTATTTACAAAGTAATAGGTTTTAAGTACAGCTTGACTATTAGAAACGCTTGAAATTTTGCAAAAGAATGGCTGCGTTTTCTTGATATAGGCTGTGTCCTGCCAGCCACGACACTCTTTGTATAATGGCCAATAGTCTACAATAACATAGTTGCCAGGAAACGAATAATTCAAAGTTGTTGTTAATTCAACAATATTTGTTGAATATGTTCCTGCTGCCTGACTACCAATGGCAGGCCAATTAATAACTTGATTTGTTAGAATTGTACTATATGCTCTACTTGAAGATGTTGCATAGTGTGTTTCATCTACATGAAAAATTTTATAGTTGTTCTTATTTAAAGCCTTAAGTGCTTGGTATGCATTAACTTTACCATGACCTGTTACACTATCTCGTCCAACCAATTGACCATAGTTTGGTGTAACAGTTAAATCAGTTACGCTTCTTCGTAAAATATTCTCACAATCTTCATGCACTAAATTATCCCAATCAGCATTAGGTTTATTATAATAACTCATCATCAAACCAACAACTCCAGATACATGGGCTGCTGCCATAGAGGTCCCTCCAACGTAGTTATAGCCTCCACCCGTTGTAGGAGAACTTATTATTGAAGTACTTCCTGGTGCTACAAAATCAATATTTCCTCCATAACGAGAGCCATGACTACAATTTATTTGGTATCTGCACCATTCACCATCATTTCCTGTAGAACCAATGCTCATTTGAATTTCATCTTCAATATCAGCTGGAAACGAATAAGTCTTAAGATTTTCATTTCCTTTTCCCCCTACATAAACAACGCCATTCCTATTTCCGAAAATAATCTGCTCTGCTAGAAGATTTATTGTATCCTGAGGTATACTGCCAGAAAATGCAGCTCCTTTCACGAGACTTACATTGGCGATGTTTATTCCAAAACCTCCTTGGGGAGTACTTTTAACCGAGTGAAAAAGTGCATTTGCCAAAATAGAATAATAGAAATTACCTGTAGGTGCAACACGGCAATCATACAAAGAAACTCCTTGTTTACTGATAGAGTCGTTTCCTCCTGCGATTCCAGCAATCCCTTTAGCATTATTTCTCTTTGCTCCAATAATTCCCGCAATCGCAGTGCCATGACCTACAAAATCATTCCCATCAAGTGGGCTCATGGTAGGAAAAAACAATCCCTTTATAGTATCAAATTCTTCATGTGATTTATAAATTCCAGTATCGAAAACACCAACTTTGACATGGCTCTCGCCATTTGAAATTACCCAAGCGGAATCTACATTTATATGAGCAGCTGTGTAGGATGTAACAGGATGAATGCTCGCCTGTACATTATAATTTGGGTCATTCACCCCTGCTGGCTCAAATATGTAGTTTGGTTCGCCATAATGTACATCTGGTTTTATGTTTGAAATGGAATTAGTTGTATTATACGTATTCAAATCACTAGGTATGCTAACCAAAAGAGCGCAATAATATTCAGGTATTTTGATGTAATTACCCATGCGAGTTTGAGAAAGTGT
>JBFWYJ010000147.1:0-7623 GCA_050186555.1 Bacteroidia bacterium | reverse complement strand
AAATTATCGCAGTATGATGTGTCATGTTTTCTGTATAAACATAATTCTTTTTTTTGTATTTAAGCTTTATTCCCTTGAATTGAATAATGTCACCCGGAAAAACACAGTCTATTTTATCATTAACAAGTTTGCCGAATTCGTATTTGCCATCCCACTTAGCATTAGCTGATTTGAGTGCATTGGCAGCCAGATCCCAACATTCACCCTTATCTACTTTTTTATTGAGATTGGATTTAACATACGACAAAATTTTCTTATTAAGAACAGGGATGTTATCGCATTGCGCTTGAGAAAATGCGATAACCCCCGTTAAAATCAGTATGAAATAATAGTGTCTCATTGACACTTTAAATATAGTTTAAAACTTGGCACGTAATGAAATAATAAAATTTCTTCCCGGCGCATTAATACCACTTGCAAAAACTCTGTAGCGATTGTCCGTAATGTTTTCGCAAGCAACATTCAACCTAAAATTTTTGTTGATGTTATATCCGGTTCGAATATTTACTGTAAACCAGGCCGGCATTCTTCCCTTTATTGGGTCAGCACTATATTTTGCATTATCTTCGCCACTTGGACTATAATCTTCGGACTTTTTTATGCCATTATAACGAATAAAGAACTCACCATCAAAACGCTTTTCCTTAAAATATAAACTGGTCTGACCAAACACCGGAGGAATATGGTCTAAAGGAACTATAGTATCATTTTTTACGTCTGCATATCTTCCATATACATAGTTTACCATACTCTTCAAAGACAGATTTTCGTTAAAATCAAACTGTATGCCGCCAGTAACACCATAGATGTAGGCTCTATCCTTATTTTGTATAGCCTGGGTTTTAACCATTGAGCCATTGTAAAGAATAGAATCGCTACCATTGAATTTATAATCGGCTAGTACAAGAGCGTTTTCAAGCAAAGTATAATATGCCGTAAAATCAAATCTGTAATTTTTATCAATCACTTTCGAAATACTTAATTCAAAATTTGTAGCATACTCAGGTTTAATTTCTGCATTCGGAACAATCAGAATTGAACCGGCGCTTTCAAAGACCTTACTCATATCATCAATGTTTGGCGTTCTAAATCCCGTATTTGCTAATAAACTTACTTTGTAGTTATCAAGTTCTTTCCATGTTAATCCTAAGCAACCTGTGAGTGCATTGTTTTTTTGCGAAGCTTTTGTAAAAGGAAACTTCATCAATGTATCCGTAAAATTGGATGTCAAACTATTTGCAGTAAATCTAAGACCGTCACTAATAACAAAATGTTGATTTACCTCCCAGGCATGAGAAATATAAGCGCCAATTGTTTGCATGGTATTTCCTCCGTTGGCATATCTGGTAACACCAGGACTTACAGTGTTTGTTTGAATATTTTTCACTTCTGCAGTAGATGTAACATCATTTGTTGTAAATTCTGCACCATATCGAATTTCATGTTTTTCTTTTACTCTTTTGAAGATATCTGCGTTAAAGGATATTAAGTTTAAATCTTCAAATTGTGATGATAGAAAATCAGACTGAAATCTTCTGTTATGTCTGTCTTGGTGAATTTTTTGGTAAGCTGCCGTAAAACGGATATTGTCACTTAGGGTTGTAGTATGATTCGAATTAAAAATATAAGCAGCCAACAATCTTTTTTGTGGACCATAATACCAATCACCATACTTTAATTTTTGAGTTGTTTCTAGAAGATTGGTATTAGGATTATACACGTTGATGTTACCACCGGAATATTCTGACAATCTATCATAACGCGCTATGTTACTAGACTGACTATATTGAAAATTTAGTTCATGCAGAATGTTCTCTCCTTGCTTCAATTTAAATCTTTGCATCAAGTCTATCTGATCGTAACCACTTCTTTTCATCTCATTGGTGTTAAGATTTTTATATATGCTATCACGAAGCAGGCCATTAGGAGCGGTATATTGATTAACAAAATAGTTGCAATCCCATGCATTGGTTGTTCCGGCTAATTTTGTTGTCCCACTTTTTAATTCATCAAATGAAGAATAAGTAAGATTAGTCATGGAAGCAAGTTTTTGCGTGCCAATATTGAAGTCTAAATGTCCTGTAGTTTCATTGTTTGCAGAGGCATAACGAAGCATAGTGTTTGTTTTAACCAGTAATTTATCATCGGAGCTAAAAATGGGTTGTTTGGTGTAAAAATGCATCACGCCGCCTAAGGCGTCACTACCATAAATGGTTGAAGAAGGACCAAAAATAATTTCAGTCCTTTCTAACATGTTAGCATCTAATGTAATGACGTCTTGTAAATGCCCGCCACGATATATTGCGTTGTTCATTCTAATTCCGTCAACCACAATTAGAACTTTATTGGCTTCGAATCCACGCAGAACCGGACTACCGCCTCCCATCTGACTTTTCTGAACAAACACTGCGCCGGTGTTTTGCAATAAATCTGCTGAGGTTTGCTGGTTCACAAATTCAATATCCTTTTGTTTTATTATTTGGATAGCATAAGGCACATCAATCATTTTTTCTTCAACTTTATTTGCCGAAAGAATAATTTCATCCAATTGCACCAGCTTGGAAGAAAGATAGACAATAGCATTTTGGGACGAATAAAGAAATTTCTTGTTATGATAACTGATGTTTTTAACCAGTAATGAATCATTAACAGATAACATAGAAATATCCGCAATACCCTTGTTATTGGTAATGGCAGATTGGTTGTTGACGTCTATAATAATGGCGTTGGATATAGGTTCCAAAGAAGATTTGTCATAGACTTTAATGGTTTGAGTATAAAAAATACCAAACAGTAGGCATAGCAGCCCTGTATAAATGTGTTTCATAAAAAATAAAGTGTAAATAATTAATAATTGGATTAATTATTTGCTGAGATTGGAGGCTTTATGAAGTTTTGGGTAAACCCAGTGGATAAAGAACAGGTTAGCTTTTTCAAATGAATATTAATTTCTGCAGGAATGAATTCGGAAAACTGCAAAGGATGTGATTCCAGATACCCAAACAATATCCATCCTGCAAAATGATATAATGAAGATTTGGCCGTTTGTGAGGAAGCAAAAAAGCGATGAAATAATTCATTCTCTGCTTTATCCTCGATAATTGTGATGTGAGCTTTATTATCAAATTTAGTTATCGAAAGCACTTCATGGTAAATACCGTCGATTACCAATTCTTTGTTATTGTTTTCCCATTCAAATCCTGACTCATTGACAAATAAATTTTCCAAAGGAATGGTTAATGTTTTCTTAGAAGTATTATTCGAAATGGTTAATTGTCGGAATTCAATTTTTTTGAAATGTAAATAAGAAGTAAAAAGGGAGTATTTCCCAATGGAGAAAGCCAATAATAAAATGAAAAATCCAACAAATAAGTATTTCGCTCTATCAAGCATTGAATAAATGTACAAAATATTATTATAATTCTATTTCAGCATAAATACATGATAAACAATGAGATAGAACGGCCGTGTGAACCAACATAACCAATTGTAACCGTTTGTTGTCGATAGCAAATGGTTGTTATACGGAAGTGGAAAAACAACCAACATACCTTTGTCTCGTCAAATTATTCGAATGGCCATTCAACAATGCGACGCAAATTATAAGTAAATAAATTGAATTGTAGAATTAAATTAAAATTAGAAGAACATGAGCACAACAATTAAAAATCGCGTACAATTAGTAGGAAATCTTGGATCAAATCCTGAATTAAAATCTTTTGAAAATGGAAAACTAGCGAAATTTTCAATGGCCACAACGGAGTACAAGAAAAGTAAGGATGGCGAGTACAGCACGGAAACCCAATGGCATAATATTATTGTGTGGGGCAAATTGGCTGAAATTGCAGAAAAGAACTTCGAGAAAGGCTCTCAGGTATTGGTAGATGGCAAACTTGCAAACAGGGTATATACAGACAAAGAAGGAAACAAGAAGTATTATACTGAAATCATTGCGAACGAAGTAATCTTAATGAACAAGAAGTAAGAATTTAATGTAAGGCCCGTAAGCCTGATTAATCCGCCCGACCCGTAAGTCGGGCTTTTAAAAAGCAAATCATGATAAACAATAAAATTCAGATAATAGGAAATTTAGGAAATACGCCGGTGCTTAAAAAAGTTGGTGATAAACGAATGACAAAAGTGTCGTTGGCAGTAAATGAATCAATAAGATACAAAGACGGCACAAGAGTAAAGAAAACTACATGGCATACGGTTGTTTTTTGGGGACAGTTAGCAGAGCAGGTGGTGAAGTATAGTAAGAAAGGCACGGCCGTTATGGTTAGCGGAAGATTGAAAAACAAGTCTTTTGAAAACCGGAAAGGACAGGTGTGTGTTATCACCGAGATTGTGGGAATGGAAGCGGTAATTAATTACTTACATCACGCAGCTTAGTTAATTGAAAGAGCCCGGATAACCGGGCTTTTTTATTTAAAACCATTACTTTTGAGTAATGGACAATCACTTGACAGAGAATAATTTTTTAATGGTTACAAATAATAATCATTCAGAAGGTTTTCCTAAGAAGGTTTATCTGTTAGGACAGCCAACAAGCCAGGAATGCAGAAGCGCCGTTTTTTTTATTCCTTATAACCACAAAGCGTTCATATTAAATAATGGAGCCAACACATTTGTTTATTTGCCTGTATTAAAAGAAATAGAGTTTAATGAGGTTTACATTGAGACTCTGCCAGAATATCCTAAATCAGAACTTAAAGAATTTAAACAGTCGCAAACAAAGGAAGAGTATATTGAGAAGGTAAATAAATTGTTGTCACATATTCAGCGAGGGGATATTTATGAAGTAAATTATTGTTTAGAATTTTATATAGAGAACATTGCAATTAATCCGTTTTCTTTATTCAAGACGTTAAATGAAATAGCTGAAGCGCCTTATTCTGCACTTTTGCGCATTGATAACAAATATGTTATTAGTGCAAGCCCTGAATTGTTTCTGAAAAAGGATGATGATAAAATAATCACAAAACCAATCAAAGGAACAATAAAGCGTGGTAAGACAGTGGAAGAAGATCAACTAATGAAAAAGCAATTGGTTGAAAGCCTTAAAGAGAGAACAGAAAATGTGATGATAGTAGATGTTGCTAGAAATGATTTATCTGTTGTTGCAAAAAGAGGTTCTGTTGCTGTTCCGAAACTTTTCGATATAGAATCTTACAAAACCGTACATCAAATGGTAAGCACGGTTACTTGTGAAGTTAATCAAGACATAAATATTAATTCTATTATTGGTGCTACATTTCCAATGGCGAGTATGACAGGGGCACCAAAAATAAGAGCGATGCAATTAATTGATAAACACGAGTCTTTTAAAAGAACCGAATATTCCGGAACCTTGGGAATAATAGACGAAAAGGGCGATTTCATTTCTTCCGTTCTTATAAGGACAATAGTTTACGATAAAACATTGAATAGAATTTCTTTTGCTGTTGGGAGTGCTATTACCAGTCAGTGTAATCCTGAGAAAGAATACGAAGAGTGTTTGTTAAAAGCGGAGGCACTAAAGAGAGCAGTTGAAAAAACTATTCAAGCATAATCTTTTTTTGGCCTATAGACTCTCCCATGTTTTTAACTTCAATAAAATAAACTCCTTTTGGGTAGTCTTGCACTGACATTGAAATCTTTTTTTCTGAAATAGAAACCCTTTTAATTAATCGGCCATTTATATCTTTAAGTTGAACTTCATCATGTTGTTCTGTTAATGCAGTTAGGTCCACATTAATGTTATTTTTAGCTGGATTCGGATATACCTTAATATTTTTACCATCGGCAAAAATTTCTTTAACACCTATGACTGTTGTAGTATCGCCAAAATTCGCAAATGTGTATTCACCTTTTTGTAAGGTATCAATTTCAATATAACCGTATTTGGCCGTGACGTTGTTATAAATAAAATTAGTAACAGGCTTCCAATCATCACCCGCATCAACCCTGTGATATAAACGTATGCTGTCGCCATTTACCCTTGTTAGTAATGTGTCTAAGTATCCGTTTGTGGAAGCATAGGATTTATTGCCATCATATGTAAACCGGGCTTTGGCTACGAAGCCGCTGCTCCATATTCCGTCTACTTTCCAGAAATGTTGATCAGAAAGCAAAGCACCATTAGGATTAGATTTAAAGGCATCCGGCTTAACAAAATTATGAGAGACGTAAACAAAATTAGAATCTGTACCGGCATTCGTTACTGTTAGTCGCAAACGCGCCTTAAGAAAATTTAGACTAACATTTGTTTTAATCGTATATGTATCATACGATACGGCATCCCCAATCTTGCAATCGTAGTTAAGTATTGATGAAGCAGGAACGAAAGGTACTGCAAAAGTAAATTGTTGTGTGCTGCCTCCCGAAAAAGTAAAACTTTCAACTGTTTTAGTCCAATCATTTTTAAAGAAAGTTATTTCTAAAGGAACATTTGAAAATAAACTTGGAGCACCATAAACTTTTTGTCGAACACCCACGCTTACAGTAGCGGAATTGCCGGATTGGTTAATAATACGAACAGAGTCTATATTAAAATGTGGCCATCCGCCATTAAATACCCAATTATCAAAAAAGTTCTGAAGATTTTGTCCGCTTGATGTTTGCATTAAATCACGCAATTGAGTACTATTGATTGATTTCATGGCATTCTGATTCATAACATATTTAATAGCATTAAAGAAAGGAGTATCTCCCATATAGGTTCTAAGATTATGAGCTACATCAGCACCTTTTTTGTAAACATGGTCGCCATAAGTATAGTTGTGCGGTATGCCACTAACCGCTCTAAATCCTCCTTCTTTGTGATGTGTTTGTTTTAGTAAAATATCATGTCGGTTTCTGTATTCAGTTATATAATTGTTGTATCCATACTGCCATTCACTAAAAAGCAATTCGCTATATGAGGCCCAGCCTTCGTTGATCCACATATCTTCCATCGTTTCGCAGGTTATCAAATCTCCCCACCAATGATGTGAAAGCTCATGTGCCATTAAACTTTCATAAGCTAAGTTCCCAATTACTGCTCTTGGATAGGCTATGCTGGTTGCGTGTTCCATGGCGCCACTATTAAAAGGAACTAGACAATATCCAAATCGATTCCAAACATATGGTCCATAATAATTTTCAAATCCGGCAGAGCAATTAGCCAAATTGATGAATGAATTTTTTAAAGGAACAGTATCTGCAGCAACTGCGGCTAAAATTGCAGGTTTAGGTCCTTGTAAAGTTGGTATGGTCATGTTCACTTCCTTGTATTTGGCAACAGCGATGGAGGCCAAATAGGTAGGAATTTCATCATTCATTATCCAATGACGAGTACGTTTTGCGCCATTTATCGACTCGCTGTTTAAATAACCATTACAAAACGACTTGCGAGCAGTATCACAGGTAATATAGAAATGATAAGCACTTCTTTCAACAAAATTATCAAAGCACGGATGCCACACTCTGCCATAATTATGAGGATTTGCCTGAAAACCAACACCTAGATTATATGCATATTCATTGCCGCCGTGATTATCGAAATAAAAGCCACCCCAGCCACTGTTGTCAGTTACAGGCTGTCCATTATAATAAACATTAACATAAGATGTATCGTTGATTTTTTTTGTTTCAGAGAACAAA
>JBFWYJ010000146.1:0-7688 GCA_050186555.1 Bacteroidia bacterium | reverse complement strand
CAAAATGCGTACTAAGTTTTTTACGCAGGTTTTTTTGAGTACCTGCAGTCATGCAAGAAGAGCCGTTACAGATATAATCTTCTTTTCCTTTGTTTTCTTCTTTTAAGAAATCGTAAAAACTTGCAGCACCATACACAGTAGCTTTTCCAATTAAGAACTCGTCGGCTAATTTTTCCATGTCAGCTTTAGAAGGAGTTCCTTTGCGTTTGGCAGCAATGCCTAATTCTTCGAATAGATTTTCCTGTAATCCTTTTCTTCCACTTAGTTCGCTAATGTTTTTTGACATAATTTAATTTTTTATACAGGCTGTTGAATGTTTAATTTTTCAGGATGAGAATAAACAGTAAAGTAATCTTCACGACAAAAAGCAAGCAATGTAATGCCTAATTCTTTAGCGAAATCAACTGCTAATGAGGAAGGTGCTGAAACAGCAGCTAATACAGGAATACCCGCCATAAAGCATTTGCTTACTATTTCGTAAGATATTCTTCCGCTTACCAATAATATTTTAGCTTGTTTTAATTTATTGTTCTGTAATAAGTCTCCTATCACTTTATCTACTGCGTTGTGTCTACCAATATCTTCCTGTAAGCTTAACAGATTTCCATTTTCGTCAAATGCCGAGGAAGCATGAGAACCACCAGATTCTTTAAATGTTCCTTGATTTTTTTTCATTTGAAGAAACATATTCGGAATACTTTCCGCTTTTAGATTAATGGCATTTTTAGTGTTTAACTCCTGCTCAGGGTCGTGGTCCAATAATTCTGTTTTACCGCAAATGCCGCACGATGTAACTGACAACAAGCTGCGTTTGTTCAAGTAACGATCACCCAGTTCATTTTTATCGATGAGAACATTTACAGAAACCGGATTTCCTAAATTGTCTCTTTTGTCAAAAATAAATTCAGGATTCTTGGTTCTTGATTTGTAAACATCTTCAGTAAATAATAAACCACGAACTAATGCTTCATCACTTCCCGGACTGCGCATGGTAATGGTAAACACTTCACCGTTGATAGAAATGGTTAAAGGTCCTTCAATAGCCAATGCGTCCGAAACAGATTCAGCATTATCTGTATTGTAACGAACAGCATTATATCGAATGACACTCATTTGTTTATTATGATAAACCGCTTATTTTGCCGTTAGCATCGATATCCATTCCTTCAGAAGCAGGTATAGCAGGTAATCCCGGCATACGCATCATTTCACCAAGGATTGGAATAACAAATCCTGCTCCGGCTGCAAATTCAAATTCACGTACTGTGATATTAAAATTTCTTGGCCTTCCAATCTTGGTTTCATTGTCGGAAAATGATTTCTGTGTTTTTGCCATACAAACAGGCATTTTATCAAATCCTAGTGCAATAATGTTCTTTAAGCCTGTTCTGGCAGCTCCTGTGTATTCCACACCATCTGCACCATAAATTTCTGTAGCAATCTTTTTGATTTTTTCTTCGATAGATAAATTCCAATCGTAAAGTGGCTTGAAATTATTTTTACCTGATTCGATGGTTTCAACTACAGCTTTCGCTAAATCAGTTGTTCCATCTCCGCCTTTTGCCCAGCATTCGCTAAGAATTGCCTTAACGCCTAGGGCTTCGCACTGCTTTACAACATAATCAACTTCTTCTTTAGAATCAGAAATGAAACTATTGATTGCAACTACAGGAGTAATGCCGAATTTTTTACAATTTTCAATATGTTTTTCCAAGTTTTCGAATCCTTTCTGGATACGTTCCAGGCTTGGTGTATTGTATTCTTCCTTCTTAGCACCGCCATGGTGACGTAAAGCTCTAATTGTGGCAACCAATACAATTGCATTTGGTGCTAAATTACCGTAACCGCATTTAATGTCCATGAATTTCTCAGCGCCCAAATCAGCGCCAAAACCCGCTTCAGTTACAGCATAATCACCAAGAGATAACCCCATTTTTGTAGCGATAATGGTGTTCGTTCCCTGTGCAATATTAGCAAATGGTCCGCCATGCAGGATAGCAGGATTACCTTCTAATGTTTGCACAAGGTTTGGTTTGATAGCATCTTTTAACAAGATGGCCATGGCACCTTCGGCATTCAAATCTCTTGCAAACACCGGTTTTTTATCGAAAGTAAATCCAACAAAAATGTTCCCCAATTTGGTTTTTAAATCTTCGAAGTTTTTTGACATGCAAAGAATTGCCATTACTTCAGAGGCAGGCGTAATATTGAATCCATCTTCACGAGGAATACCATTGGCTGTTCCGCCAATACCAATCACGATTTTACGCAAAGAACGATCGTTCATGTCCATCACACGCTTCCAAACTATAGTACGTGGATCTATATTAAGATTTCTTGTTTTGCTTTGAATATTGTTGTCTATTAAGGCAGACAGCAAGTTATTAGCTTTTTCAATGGCATTAAAATCGCCTGTAAAGTGAAGATTGATATCTTCCATTGGAATTACTTGAGAATAGCCACCGCCTGCTGCACCGCCTTTGATACCGAATACCGGACCAAGAGAAGGCTCGCGCAATACAACAACAGTTTTCTTTCCTATTTTATTTAATCCTTCTGTTAGTCCGATGGAAGTGGTTGTTTTTCCTTCACCGGCAGGGGTTGGAGAGATAGCTGTAACCAGAATTAACTTGGCTTTTTTAATTTTATCTTCATTGATTAATGTCAATGGAAGTTTTGCCTTGTATTTTCCGTAGTGTTCTAGGTCATCTACAGAGATATCGATTTTTTTTGCAATATCATTGATGTGAGAAATTTTAGCACTTTGTGCAATTTCTAAATCTGAGGGAACAGCAACTTTTGTCATAGTTTTATGTTGGTAAAATATAATGCTAGTATATTAAAAAAAAAGCAGAAAAGAAAGGAATTTAGGGGATTTATGGTGAATAAGCCAAGTCTTTAACTAATCTACTTTTTTCATAGGTAAAAATCCGACTAAAAGGCTAGAAATTGCTAAAGAAATCAACCCAATTTCTTCAGAATATTAGCTTTCAGGTTTTGAGAAATAGAAGGAATTTTCAGTGCCATCTCTAATTGAATTTTATCAGGTGTTTTAGAGAATAGCAACTCATAAATTTTGGCGACTGTTATAGATTCATCATGCGTTTCCATTAAAACCATAGCGTCATTAATATTCACACAACCTTCTTTTAATATTCTAACATAAATTCCGGAAGAATAATATTGGCTAAACTGTTTGACGATGGCTTGGTTTTGAAATTTATAGCCTAATTTAAAACATGGCTGTCTTGGTTCTGTCACCTGAATAATTGCTTCTCCAAGTTTAAAAACATCGCCTATTTGAATAGTATTTTCATCCAAATTGTCTAAAGTGATGTTCTCTCCAAACATACCGTAATCAAAATCAAGTTGAGGGTATAAATTTTGCCAATAAGGATAATGATTGTAACCAAAAATATAACATGCTTTGTCAAATCCGCCGTGGTGTTGGCGGTCTATCACATGGTCGTTAAGCACATCTTGTTTACCTAGATAAATAGGTTCATTAATTGGTTTTTTGAAAATGCCTGTATAAATAATTCGGTCGCTAACCTTTATTGGTTCTGGTTTTCCGATATTCAATGAAACAATTTTCATTGAGCCATTAAATCACATCTTCCATATTGAAAATGCCTGTTTTACCATTTAAAAACTCAGCAGCAATAACACTTCCTAAAGCAAATCCTTGTCGGTTGTGTGCTTTGTGCATGATTTCAATATCGTCAATGGCACTTTTGTATTTCATGATATGAGTGCCGGGAACTTCACCTTCGCGTTTGTCTTCTATAAACAGGATATTATCTCCTTTTTCTTCGATACTCCATTTGTTCTTTCTGTCAATTCTTTCAAGTGCTTGTTCGGCCAATGTGATAGCTGTTCCGCTTGGTTTATCCAGTTTGTGAATGTGATGAATTTCTTCCATGCTTACATCGTAATCAGGGTACCTATTCATTAATTCAGCTAAGTATTTATTTACTTTAAAGAACAAGTTAACGCCTAGGCTAAAATTTGTAGCATAGAATAAACTCTTTTTATTATTAAGACATTCGTTTTTTATTTCATCGAAGGCATGATACCAACCTGTAGTACCAACTACAATAGGCAAGTTAGCATCAAAACATGTTTTGATATTGTTTAAAACGGTATCAGGCGTACTAAATTCTATTGCCACATCAGCTTTTTGGTAATCAGCTTTAGTTAATGAACCAACATTGTCTTTATCTACTTTTAAAACGATTTCATGATTTCTTTTCAGGGCAATTTTTTCAATTTCCTTGCCCATTTTTCCGTATCCAATTAAAGCAATTTTCATTTCCAGTTTAGTTTTAATGACAGTCCTGGCGTGAATGCCAATCCTGACGAAGTGTTACAATTCGGTAAAGGTTTTAAATTTATTTTTAGGCTAAGGTCATCACTTACATCGAAGGTTTTTAAATGTGCGTCTACATTGGCATCAATAATATTAAAAGCATATACGGCAATTAACCCAACTGCAGCTAAATCACGAAATTTTCTATAATAGATTTTTTGTTGTTGCAATTGATCTTGTGATAATCCGGATTCATTAATTGTATTCACATCATCATCAGCTTCTGCAATTAAATTTTTACGATGATAAGTGTATTCATTTTGATTTGTAATAAAAAAATAACCAAGTCCTCCTAAAGCGCCATAAATGATGGGTGTTTTCCAGTATTTACGATTGTAGATTTGTCCGGTTCCCGGGATTATTGCACTTAAAGTAGCAGCAAGTCGGGGAGAGTGTTTTCTGGTATTTTCTTTTCTTACAATAGTTGAGTCGCTGTTTTGAGCTTTACTTCCTGAATAAAGCAAAGTCAAAAAAAGTATTATGTAGGTAAATGTTTTAAGCAATGTCTTTGATAGCTTTGTTTCCTAAATCATTATCTAACAGTTCACTGAATTCCTGCATTAAATTCTCTATTGTTTTGAATTCTTCCACATCCCCAATTGGCAAAGAATTAATACCTTTTTCATCCAGAATGTTTATCACATTTTTTACAGTGAGTTTACTTTCTGTAATTCCCGGTTGGTACCTAATTATTTGCTCACTTTCATCTTTTACTTCGTTAAAAATACCTGTTTCAACCAAGTCATTAATTGTGGTTCTGGCTAAACGTATTGGCATATCCAATTTTTCAGCAATTTCCTGTGCTGATTGCGGTTCTTCACCATTGTAGAATCTTTTTGCCACATAATTACAGATAAGCAGACTGATTGCTTTTTTATACCTGACGCTTATTTTCGTGATTTCATTTTCTAACTCATAGCGGTCAACATTTTGATTTGCAAAGGCAATTTCTGCTCCAAACAAAACAGCATACCAACTGTACTGAACCCAGATTAAAAATAAAGGAAGGGCTGCGAAGCCACCATAAATAGCATTCATACTGCTGGCCCCAATCTGAAATTTAATGTAAGCCCATTCAATGCTTTGAAATAATATCATGGTAATGATTCCGGCTACAAAGGCCGATTTGAAATTGACTTTTGTATTCGGGAGAATCAGATAGAGCAGTGTAAACACCAAGGTTAACAATCCCCAAGCCAATAGTTTATATAAAATGGCACTAAAGCCTGAAATCATTTCAAAATTACCTAGTTTGGTTTGGATAGCTAAGGTTACGCTTCCTGCCAAAACAAGTAAAATAGGACTAACTACAAGAATGGCCAGATAATCAGTAATCTTTCTTACCCAAGTTCTGCCTTTAGAAATTTCCCATATTTCGTTAAAGTAATTTTCGACACTCATTAATAGCTTCATGACTGTCCATAATAAAATGATTACTCCAATTCCTGCTAAAACGCCACCTTTTGTATTTGCAAGCATTTTATCAGCATACAGGAATGCATTACTTAAGATGTCTGTATATTGAGGATAGTTAGCCAATATTTGAACTTGCAAGGTTTTTTCAAAACCAAATCCCTTAGCTAAGGCAAACAGAACTGCAAGAATAGGAACGATAGAAAAAAGAGAATAATAGGTTAATGCAGTTGCTTTTGTTAGACAATTATCTTCATTAAAGTCTTTAACAGCCAAAGAAAAAATACGAAGTTGTTTAATTAAAAACCCTTGTTTTTTATCAATTTTACCTACGCGAATTTGCCATAGATTTTCAGTGATAAATAACCATATTTTCTTAATAGGGGTCATGCCGAATTACGAATCAAAAATACCAAATAATGGCTTATGAGCAATCTTAGTTAGGTAATACCTTATTAATGATGCCAATGATATTAAACTGAGGCAAAATGGATTTTTCATCCTCAGATTCAATCATTTTATTATTTGAAGGCAATTCAAGGGATTGTTTTTTCTTAAGATTTGCATTCGCATTGCCTTTATTGTTTGAAAACAAGAAGCAAGTAATAGAGAATGCAAACAAAATAAGAAATATTGTTACTGAGAAAAAGATGTTTATTCTTGATTTCATCGGTAACAAATGTACTAAAAAACAATGGATTAGGAAAATTATAACATTTTTTCTAATTTCTTGAGTTCTTCCAGCTTTTCGAGATAACCGAGCTTTTCGTAAGAATAAATCAGGTTTGTTAAGTTTCGCTTAATAATCACAGAATTATCACAAGGTAAGTAATACTTGTTATCTGGTTCAACGTTAAGCTGCTTTAAAAACTGATCGATATCGTCATGTGAAAATATCATGCCTTTACTAAACGGGTTTATGTAAAATAGAATGTTATTTGACATAGATTTATGGTTAACGTCCATTAAATTAGCATGCTCATTAATGTAAGCTAATACGAAGTGTTGTGGAAGATTAATGCCATAAACAGGAATATCCAATTCTTTGCAAATGATAGCGTAAATAACACTAAGCATTAGTGGATTTCCCTTTTTCGATTCAAGAACGTTGTTGATAAAGCTGTTCTGAGGTGCGTGATAATTCGTAATGTTACCACTAAACTGATGTACCTCAAATAAAATATGGTTGACAATTTTTATTTTTTCTAATGCAGTAAGATCGTCGTGAAGTTCCAACCAAACATCTTGCTTGATTTGAGCCAGTGTTTTTAATACTTTTTCCTCATCAAGGTCCGGATATTGATACCTAGCAATTATTAAAATACCTTTTAATAAGTCTTCGCCACCTTCTTTGTTCCAATCGGAAAGGGCTTTTTGCAAGGCTTCAAATTGAATACTATGGATGATATCTTCAATGCGCTTTTGCATTATCATCTCAAAGCTATTCTCCCATGCCGTTTCCAAATGTGGAATAGCCGGGGGACCAAGAATAATAAATCTACTCTTTACTTCAGAGAATATCTCTTCATCCGGATCATCGAGCAGAGTAATAAGAGCAATGATTTCTCTTAAGCTAAGTTCATTTTTACGTTTTGGAGCCATACATCACAAATGTATGACCAAAGCTTCACTGTAATCTTTAATGATTTCTTAATTTTTAACAAAAGCCATGTTAAACCATATCAACAATGTACTTTTAAAAACTATGTTAATAACTGTGTTAATTATCAGCGACTTAGCTAAAGTTATTTAAAGTCCGTTTTTTTGACTGAACCACTTTGAAATTAAATGATTAATCGTCTCTGCTTTGGTGAAATTATCGTGTAAAGCGAGCGCTTTTTTTCTTTCAATTATGTGTTCATTATCGAATTGAGCAGACATCATTTGTTCAATGTTTTGAACAAAT
>JBFWYJ010000145.1:0-7727 GCA_050186555.1 Bacteroidia bacterium | reverse complement strand
CCACCAAATGCAAAATTCATGATTAGACTATTGTACTGCTCTCCAAGTGGTTCGTATGGAAGAGCCAAATAACCCATTCTGATTTCACTTTGGGCAGCTTTCTTTTTATCACAAAAATAAATTGTAAGTTCATTTATTGCGGGAGCAGCAGGTTCCTTATAAGAAAGCTCTGCTCCACCTTTTATTGAGTTTAAGAAAGCAAGTTCTTTTTCAACTTCTTCTTTCGTAATATCTCCTGTTACACTCACCGACATCAATTTTGCATTCATTGATTTCTCATAATGCTTTTTCAAATCTTCAATTGTCAATTTCTCAAGGCTTTTCGGTGTACCATATAATGGAACTCCCATTACGTTATTTGGCCCGTAAATCAATTTCTCAAACAAATTACTTGCTAAATTGGAAGCCGACATACTCATTTGAATTAGCACATCTCCCTGTTGTTTTTTCTCTAATTCAAATTCTGTTTGATCAAACTTTGGCTCAAAAATCTGTTCTTTTAGTAAAGCTAATGTTGGCTTCAAATTACTTTTTAAACATTCAATAGAAAAATACAATTCCTCATCTGAAGCAGAAAATCTTATCGAACTACCTACTCTGTCTAATTGATTTTCAATTTCCTCTGCTTTATTCTTAGACGTGCTCTGTCCCCATACGGACATTAATAATTGGCTTAAGCCTGCTTTTTCCAGTGGCTCATACCTGTGACCATTATTAATGGCAATCAAGATATTTACTTTTGGAATTTCATTGTCCTTTACCCCAATTACCTTTATTCCATTTGAAAAGGCAGTTGTATAAAACGCAGGAACAGGAACCGGTTTCGCAACTGAAGACTGTGGCATTTTACTTCTGTCAAAATTGTCCTTTGCTTCTTTATATGATAAGTTCTTATACTCTGCGCTTTCTTCCTCCACCGTTCTTTCATACATCGTCCAGTTATCTTTCTTAGGTAATAAATCTGACTTTCCTTTAGGTACACAACTCATCACAACGCAACTTTTCCCTTTTATATACTTATTGTATGCAGCCATTACATCTTCCTTTTTTATAGCGTCAACCATTTTAAAATATTCTTTAATAAAATTGGCGTTCTTCGTAAATGTATAATAAGCAGCAAGAGATGCACCTTTGCTTTGTACTCTTGTAAATACATCATAAATATTGGATTTACTGAATGCTTTAAATTTATTGACATCATCTTCGGTTACACCTGTCTTTTCCCAATCCTCAATAGTCTTATAAACCAAAGATTCCATTTCCGATAAAGCCGCATTTGGATTAGCTCTAATCATGATTTCAAACTGACCGGCTAATTCACGAGAGAATTGAAAAACATTTGCACCAACCGCCTTTTTACTTTCTACGAAAGCCTTATAAAAAGGAGAACTTTGACTTCCGGAAAAAGCGTAGGCCAAAACATCCAAAGCAATATCTTCTTTGGTATTCATTTTCACAGTTGGAAACGCCATTCGCAACATAGGTAAACGAACATTATCTTCATAAGATATATATCGGTTTTCTGTTAAAACGACCTGTTCTACTGTTTGAGGATTAACTTCCGGACCTTTTGGTATGCTTCCAAAATACTTCTGAATTAAGGATAATGTTTTCTTTTCGTCAATATCTCCTGAAATGGTTAATACGGCATTATTTGGTCCGTACCACCTCATATAAAAACGCTTTAAATCATTAACATCAACACGATTTAAATCTTCAATATATCCTATTGTTGTCCAGCTATAAGGATGTCCCTTGGGGTAAAGAGCCTCGCCAATTTTTTCATTTACCAATCCATAAGGTGCGTTGTCATATCTCTGTCCTCTTTCATTTTTTACGGTTGCTCTCTGAACTTCAAATTTCTGTTGAGTAACCGAATCCAATAAAAAACCCATTCTATCAGACTCTAACCAAAGCATTTTTTCCAATTGATTGCTTGGAACTACTTCAAAATAATTTGTTCTATCGGTATTTGTAGTACCGTTTAATGTTCCACCTGCCTCTGTTATTATCTTAAAGTGTTGCTCATCTCCGACGTTCTTTGAGCCTTGAAACATCATATGCTCAAAGAAATGGGCAAACCCACTTCTTCCTTGCTGCTCTCTTGCACTTCCTACATGATAAGTTACATCAACATACACAATGGGGTCTGAATGATCCTCATGAAGTATTACTTGTAATCCGTTACTTAATACATATCTCTTATATGGTATTACGATTTCTGTGCCCTTACGTTTAACTTCTTCAATTAACTTTGGTGCAACATCATGCACAACCATATCATTAGGCAAGTTAAGCGGTTTCTTCTGAGCATTCATACCACCGGTAAAAATTAAGGCAGTTGCTGCTATCAAATATTGGATTCTCATATTTCCGATTTTAATCATTTAAAGTAAATATATATAAACTTCAATCTCATATTATAAATTTTATGCCATCGGTTTATTTTATGGATAAATTAACATTAAATAGTGATTGATTTATGAGCTAAAAGGTATTGTTTTCCTTAAATTTGTCATAAAATAAAACTTATGTATCCTGAATCTATAGTAAAACCAATGAAAGAAGAACTTACTTCGGTAGGTTTCGAAGATTTAACAACACCTGAGGCCGTAGAAAATGCGATTAAGGCAGGGGGAACAATGCTAATGGTAGTAAACAGTGTGTGTGGATGCGCAGCAGGTTCTTGCCGTCCAGGCGTGAAGAAAAGTTTGGCTTCGAGTAAAAAACCATTAAAACTGGCAACTGTTTTTGCCGGATTTGATATTGATGCTACTAAAACGGCCCGCGACCATTTTGCGCCATATCCGCCCAGCTCACCATGTATTGCCTTGTTTAAGGATGGTGAACTAGTTCATATGGTTGAAAGACACAATATTGAGGGCAGAACAGCCGATATGATTTCCGAACATTTAAAAATGGTTTACGAAGAATTTTGTTAACCTAATGATATTCTTGTTTTAAAAAGGCGCATTATTTGTGCCTTTTTTATTGAGAATGGGTTACCTTTGGCATTGAAAAGTAATAAATCTAAAAAGTAAAAAATGAAAAAAATTGCATTCGTACTTGGTGTGTTAACCTTGTTCGTCTCTATGACATTTATTCAATCATGTTCTAGCGGTGAAGAAGAAGTAAATCCTTTAGCTGATAGTTTAAGAGATGTTAATACAGGTTTATCAGGAAAGTTAAATGAAAAAGAATTGGCTTTGCAAGAATTTATTTCTGCATTTAATGAAATTCAGGATAACTTGAATACTATCAAAGAGAAAGAAAAAATCGTCACAAATACAAGCACAAACGGTGACGTGAAAAGCAAAGAAGATCAAATAAAGGAAGATATTCAAGCAATTTACGATTTGATGCATACCAATAAAAATAGGATAGCGTCTTTAAGCAAAAAATTAAAGAACAGCAATTTGAAAATTGAAGGAATGCAGGAGATGATTGAAAATCTTCAAAACTCTTTGAATTTAAAAGATGAGGAAATTGCAGACCTTAAGGAGAAAATTGAAGGTCTAAATATTGAACTATCAAGTTTAAAAACAGATTACGAAGAATCACAACAGGAAGTTGATGTAAAAACAACTGCTTTAAAAACTGCATTCTACGCATTTGGAACAAGTAAAGAATTACGAGAGAAAAATGTTATTACAAAAGAAGGTGGTTTTATTGGGATAGGAAAGACTAATAAGCTAAAAGAAGATTTTAATAAGGAGTACTTTACTCAAGTAAAAATTGACGAAACTACAACTATTAATATTGGCGCTAAAAAAGCGAAGATAATTACAACTCATCCTAGTGGGTCTTATAAATTGGTTGGAGATAAAACTGTTGAAAAAATTGAAATCACTAATCCGGAGGAATTCTGGAGCGTGTCTAAATACTTGGTTATTATAATCGAATAATCGCGCATAATATCATGAAGGAGCAAGTTGCAAAACTTGCTTTTTTTATTTTGGGTCAAATAGATAATTTTTAGTTTCTTTACCGTAAATTATTTAACATGGAATTATATCTAGATTCTGCCAATCTTAAGGAAATTGAAGAAGGTTTTAAGTTAGGCTTTCTTGATGGTTTAACTACCACACCAACTTTCATGCAACGTGAAGGTATTACCGATATAGATGGTACTATTGTAAAGCTGAGCAAAATTGTTCCTGTTCTTCAAATTGAAGCACTTGGTAACACTGCAGAAGAAATTTTAGCAGAAGCAGAAAGGCAATTGGCTTTAGGATTAGATAAAGAAAAAACCGTTTTCAAAATTCCTGTTTCATTAGAAGGTGTTAGAGCGTGTAAATTATTAAGATCAAAAGGACTACTGGTAAACGTACATTTAGTATATACTTTACAACAAGCCTATATGGCAATGCATGCAGGGGCAACTTATGTTTGTCCACTTGTTGGTCGTCTGCAAGACCAAGGACATGACGCATTAGCCTTAGTTGAACAATGTGTTAATGCAGTTGATTTATATGGCTACGACACTAAGATTATGTTCTCTTCTGTTCGCCATACTGAGCATGTAAGAAATGCCATAAATGTTGGTGTTCACACTATTACCGTTCCATTAAAAGTATTAAAACAGTTAACTGAAAACAATTTTACTACTGTTGGAACAGACCAATTTATTATGGACACCAGATTGATGATGGTAAAAGTGAAAGAGGCTTTAAGAGGAATTAATCCATTGGTGTCTGAGGAAACCAGTATTACTGATGCCATCGTAAAAATGACTGAATTTGGATACGGAGCTATCACGGTTACAAAAAAAGACGGAAGTATAAAAGGTGTCTTTACTGACGGTTCTTTACGCAAACTAATCATGGATAAAGGAAGAGACGTACTTGGTAAAAAACTATCTGATTTGGATTACAGAGAACCAATTACAATTGATGGAAACGCATTGTTGAATGAAGCTAATCTATTATTCAAGCAAACTAATGTTGACACCATCGTTGTTACAGATAATGGTAAGCCGGCCGGGATGTTGGATATTCAGGATATGAAAGGATAAATTAATTAACCATCTCTCAAGGATGGTTTTTTTATATGGAATTTAAAGGCGTATTTACTCATAGCGAATTAGACCTAAAATCAAAACTTAAAAACGTAAAAGCGTTTTTGTTTGATTGGGATGGTGTTTTTAATACCGGATTTAAAAACGGACAATTAGGAAGCGGCTTTAGTGAGGTAGATAGCATGGGAACAAATCTTCTAAGATTTTCTTATTATTTAAATACCACAAAACTGCCTATTACAGGGGTTATTAGTGGAGAAAAAAATGAAAGCGCCCAGTTCTTTGCTAACCGAGAGCACTTCGATTATAATTTCTATAAAATACCGCATAAGATTATTGCACTTGAGAAAATATGTCAAGAGCAAAATATTAAACCTGATGAAGTGTGCTATTTCTTTGATGATGTTTTAGATTTATCAATTGCGCAAAAATGTGGTGTGAGAGTGCTAATTAATAAGCCTGCCATTCATTTTTTCAAAGAATACTGTGTTAAAAACAACTTAGTTGATTACATCAGTCACTGTGATGGTGGGAAGCATGGAATAAGGGAAGCATGTGAAATGCTGATGGTGCTTAATGATAATTTTGATAAATCCATTTCTGAAAGAACCGCCTATACCAATGTTTACAAGGAGTATATTAACAAAAGGCAGGCTCAAAATACCAGAATTCTGACATTCAATTCTACTGAAAGCGGCCTGAAAGAAGGGTAAACGCCTCAAAATCAAGGCAGAATAATCGAAATTCTTGTCTTTTTTTCTTTCTTCATTTAAAAAAAAGATTATCTTTGTTGTCCGATTTAAAAGAGAAAGAACATGTATTTGACATCACAAGTTAAGAAAGACATTTTTAAGAAGTATGCCGGTTCAGAAACAAACACCGGAAGTGCAGAAGCGCAAATCGCTTTATTTACAAAGCGTATTGATCATTTAACGAATCATCTTAAGGCTAATAAGAAAGATTTCGGAACACAACGTTCGTTGTTAAACCTGGTAGGTAAACGCCGTTCGCTTCTGGATTATTTGAAGAAAAACGACTTAGAGCGTTACCGCGCTATAATCAAGACATTAGATATTCGTAAATAAGCAAAGCTTATCAAGAATTAAATTATTAAAGGGGGGCAATTCGATTTATCGGATTGCCTCTTTTTTTAGACAATACAAACAAAAAATAAATCCGACAAACAAAGGGTTTGTCATAAACTAAACAACATGTCACAAATAGGAATCACACACAGTTTCGATCTTGGCGATGGGCGTCAAGTAACATTAGAAACAGGAAAATTGGCAAAACAGGCAGATGGCTCTGTTGTTGTCAAATTAGGCAATACAATGATATTGGCTACAATTGTAAGTAACAAAGACGCTAAAGAAGGCGTTGATTTTTTACCACTCACCGTTGATTATCAAGAAAAATTTGCTTCAACCGGAAGGGTACCCGGGGGATTTTTCAAACGTGAAGCAAAATTATCAGATTATGAAGTACTAATTAGTCGTATTGTAGACCGTGCTATTCGTCCGTTATTTCCGGAAGATTACCATGCAGATACGCAACTATTATTATCTCTTATTTCATCAGATAAAGAAACATTACCTGATGCTTTGGTTGGATTAGCAGCATCTGCAGCAATTGCTGTAAGTGATATCCCATTCAATGGACCAATTTCAGAAGTTAGAGTCGGGAAAATTGACGGAAAATTAGTAATCAATCCGAACAAATCTGATTTAGAAAAAAGCAGTATAGATATGATTGTTGCCGCTTCTGCTAAAGATATTGTAATGGTGGAAGGTGAAATGAATGAAATTTCTGAAGACGAAATGTTAGAAGCGATTAAGTTTGCACATGAAGCAATTAAAATTCAAATAAACGCCATCAATGAATTTGCTAAGAAAGCTGGAGCAAAATCTAAGCGTGAATATTCGCATGAAGTAAATGATGCAGAATTAAAAGCAAAAGTTCACAAAGATACTTACGATAAAGTTTATGCTGTTGCAAAAAAATTGCAAGCAAATAAACAGAACCGCAAAGAGGATTTTGCCGCTGTTTTAGAAGAATACAAGAAACAGTTTTCAGAGGAAGAATTAGCAGAAAAAGAAAGTCTGATAAACAAATATTATCATGATGTAGAATATGATGCTGTAAGAAGATTAGCATTAGATGAAAAGGTGAGATTGGATGGACGTAAAACAACTGATATTCGTGCTATTTGGAGTGAGGTAGGTTACTTACCTGGTCCACACGGGAGTGCTGTGTTTACGAGAGGCGAAACGCAATCATTGACAACAGTTACATTAGGTACGCCTTTAGATGCTTTAAGAATTGATGGTGCTTTTAATCAAGGTGAAGAAAAATTTATCTTGCATTATAACTTCCCTGCATTTAGTACCGGTGAAGTAAAACCAAATAGAGGTCCTGGTAGACGTGAAGTTGGTCATGGAAATTTAGCATGGAGAGCTTTGAAAAAAGTTGTTCCTAAAGACAGTGGCTACACAATTCGTATAGTTAGTGATATTCTAGAGAGCAATGGTTCGTCGAGTATGGCCACAGTATGTGCAGGCACCTTAGCCATGATGGATGCCGGTATAAAAATTTCAAAACCGGTTGCAGGTATTGCCATGGGATTAATTACTGATGACAAAGGAAACTATGCTGTATTATCAGATATTCGAGGTGAGGAAGATCATTTAGGCGACAGGGATTTTAAAGTTTG
>JBFWYJ010000144.1:0-7733 GCA_050186555.1 Bacteroidia bacterium | reverse complement strand
GGATGAAAACCGGTGCCAACTTCCAATAAACTTGCTATTCGTCCCCTTACTTTTATTTGACCAACAGTAGGTCCGGTAACCTGTGAAAGTATTTTTAATAATGTTGATTTCCCTGCACCATTCTTCCCAATAATTCCTAATACCTCTCCGCGTTTTACTTCAAAATTAATGTCTTTCAAGGCCCAGACTATTTCACTTTCTCCTTTAATTGAGCGATCATTTACTTCTCCAATTTTAAGATAAGGATCCTCTTTCCCTCTTGCTCTATGCCACCAACGGTTAAGGTCATGCGACAATGTTCCGGTGCCAACCTGACCCAATCTATATTGCTTTCCTAAGCCTTCAACTTTTATCACAACATTGCTCACACCGTATCCATGAAAGTCTTTTCAACCTTGTTGAAAATAATTACTGATATCATTAATAATAAAAACATGAAAAACGTACTGTAAGCAATCGCATTCCATGAAAAATAACCTTGGCCAATAAAAATGTATTTAAATGCTTCAATAATTGATGAAACTGGGTTTAACAAAATCCAAAATTTATACTTTTCAGGAATTATCGATACAGGATAAACAACAGGGCTTGCATACATCATTAATTGAACTCCAAAAGAGATTAAAAAAGTAAAGTCGCGATATTTTGTAGTTAAGGACGAAATAAAAATTCCAAATCCCAATCCCAATCCTGCCATAATTAATATTAATATGGGTAATAAAGGGAGATAAGTCCAGTTTGGGTTAATTGAATTTGTTTGTGAATAATAATAAATCCAAATGATGGCGAAAAGTACAAATTGAATTGCCAACTTAACCAGGTTAGAAATCAAAACAGAAATTGGCACAACCAGCCTCGGGAAATATACTTTTCCAAATACAGAAGCGTTAGCCGTAAATGTACCTGAAGTTCGCGTTAAGCATTCAGAAAAATAGTTCCACAATATTGTACCCGCAGTATAAAATAATATCGGCGGGATGCCATCCGTACTTACCTTTGCAAGGTTGCCGAAAATAATTGTGAAAGTTAGTGTGGTTAATATTGGCTGAATGAAAAACCAAATTGGTCCTAAAATGGTTTGCTTATATACAGAAACAAAATCCCTTCTAACAAGAAGCATGAGCAGATCTCGATAACGCCAAATTGCAGCTAGGTCAATTTGATACCATTTGTTTTGAGGTTTAATTATCAAATCCCAATGCTCGTTACTTTCTTGCATACGGTTTTAAATCTTTGCAATTATTTCTATAGGAACCTTAATGCGCAGCGCATAACCAATTCCTTCAATTTGAATTGTGTGCTCCTCTTCTTTGTCACAAACAACAACTGTTCCATACAATCCTTTAAATGGGCCATATCTTATTTCAACTTTTTGACCTTGTAATATAACGTCATTAAAATGGCCTTCTACATAATATCCTTTTTCCTCAATTGATTTTAATGCTTCTATTTCAATATCGCGAACTACTGCGTCAGCCTTATTATATCTTACATAACTTACAACACCTTGAGATTTAAAAACCTCATCCCTATTTCTTTCATCTGTCTTTACAAATACATACCCTTTAATTAGCGGAGTCGTTACCAACTTCATCCTGTCACTCCACTTCTTTCTTTCTGTTCTCATTGGCGCATATGCCATCACGCCAAGTTCGGCCAGGCGTTTCAAGACCTTCTTTTCACTTCTAGATGCTACATATAATACTTTCCAGTTCATTTTTTTCAAGGCTTCGCCACCTCAGTCACATTGCTGAGTGTGGCAAAATTTTTGTAGACACTTTGGCATCCTCAGTGTCCAGGTTGTTTTATTTATTCCAAATCAGTAAAGGGTGCACCCCCTCCTGATGGATTTTTTTCATATCAAATTCTTCGGGCAGAAAGCAAATGAATGTAATTTTTTTATTCAATTTTTTCTCTGCTTTATCAATCAAATCTACCAAGTATGGTTTGTTGATATCTCCAACAAATACCAATTCAATAATTTCACTCTCCAAGCCTTTAGCCAGTCGACCAATTAGATAAACACGCTCAAGATTTCCAATGTGTTCCATAACATACTTAACCAAGTGATCTATTCCCACAATCTTCTTGAGCATGTTTTGAATATCCTTAAATAGCAGGTGTTTTTGGTTAGCTTTAAACAACTTTTTATTTCCTTCTGAGAAGGATGTTAAAAAGCCGGCTTTTTCAAATTTATTTAGCTCTAACCTAATGGAATTAGTTGAATCCCCAAACTCTTCTTCTAATCCCCTTAAATATGAAGTGGCATTGCCATTTAAAAAAAACTTGAGTAGAATTTTTATTCTCGTTTTAGAAGATATAAGCGTATCAATCATAACGATTTTGAGTAGTAAAACTACTCAATCTTTGTTAGAATTACAATCATGTGAGCTAATTCTTTGATTTATAACCGTAGCCATAGCCATAATTATAGCCATAACTATAGCCGTACCCTTGATAGTAATAGCGTCTTCCTTTACTTCTCACCCCGTTTAAAACAAAGAATAGGTTTCTTAAATTATTTGATTCAACGATTTCATGAACAAATTCAATAGTCTTTTTCGTTGCATTCTTTGTGTTCAATACAAATATTGAGTTATCTACAAATTGCATCAGGTATAATGCATCGGTGAGAATCCCTGCAGGAGGAGAATCAATAATTACCAAGTCGAAATTACTCTTAGCGTATTCTATTAACTCTTTTAATTTCTCTGAAAGTACAAAATCTGAAGGATTTGGAGGAATTGGCCCAGCATATATGCAAAATAAATTTGGAATATGTGTTTCGGAAATGATTTCTTCTATTGTACTCATACCGCTGATGAATGTAGAAATACCTATTGTTGGTGCCGGAATATTCAAGTATTTATACACTTTAGGCTTATGTAAATCCAATTCCAACACAATTGTCTTCTTGCCACTTTTTGCAACAGTAGCTGCTAAATTTGTACTTATATACGTTTTGCCTTCACTTGGCATATAAGAAGTGACGAGTACTGCCTGATTCGATCTATTTAACGCGCCATATTGCAAATTGGTTCTTACGCTTCTAAATGCTTCTGCAGTGCTTGAATTAGGTTCTTCATTTATTATTACTCCAAGAGATTCCCTTTTTCCTAAAAATGGTAATACGCCTAAAGTTGGTATACTAGTCAATTCCTTCAAGTGTTCCAGAGACTTTATTTTATCAAAAAACACAACCCGAATAATAATGAAGATTATTGCCAGACCAAATCCTGCAGAAAGAAAATTCTTCTTCATACCTGGCTTATTCGGACTAACTTCACCAATGTTACGAGGAGACTCTATAATCTTAGCGTCCGGAACAATACTGGCTCTCGCGATTCTGGTGTTGGCACGCTTTTCCAATAAGAAATTATAAATACCTTCATTAACTGTTAATTTCCTTTGGAAGCTTAATAGCTCCTGTTGCTTTGGCGGAATCATTTTGGCTTCTCCAATATATTTAGAAATTTGAGCGTTGATGTTTTCAATTTTACTTTTGGTTGCGTTACGGCTATTGGAGATATAAACCAGTAAGTCTTCTTTAATTTTTTTAATGCTCTCAATATGATCCTGATATTTAGGATTAGTAACTGTTGTTTGATTTGAAATCTTGCTTAGTTCTATTTGTTTACTATAAAGTTCTTCAACAGCCTTCACTAAAAAACCTTCTCTTTCGGAAAGAAAAGCCATTGGCGGTAAAAATTGCGGGTCTTTATCTTCAATGATGTATTTCTCCAAGTCTGATAATGACTTTAAGCTTAGCTGGGCTTGTGATCTTTCTTTGTCGTAGTCGCCAATTTTTTCAAGAAAATCTGATTCCTCCCAAGTCAAATTCACAATCGATTTTCTTTGTTTGTAATCTTGCAAAGTATCTACATTAGCTTTAAGTAGTTTGGAGATTTCATCCAACTGTAAATCGATATACTCGATTGTTTTCTCATTTAACTCAATTTTTGAAATCAACTTGCTTTTTAAATACTCATTATTTAGTGTATCAAGTATTAGAACTGCTCTTTCAGGTATTATATCTGACAAAGAAACTTCTAGAATATTTGTATAATCAGGATTACTAACGTTTATACTAGATCTGATTCTTCCGATTAAATAATCATTAGAGTGAATGACTACCTGATAAAAAATTGCACTCAAACTCTGAACATTTGCCTTTGATAGTTCACTTGATTTTGTTACCAGCAAATTAAAATCTAAATCAACAAGTTCTTTATTGAACTGTCCCTTCTTAACTATAAGATTTTGGTTACTATTAAATGAGATTTCATAATTTTCCTCATCAATGATTTTAAAATCTATTGGTCTCTCATAAAATGAAGGATGAATATTATTAACTTGAATTTTAAAAGGAACGCCGCCAAACTGCTCAGTAGTGCGAACCTTTCCCACAATAAAATATGAAAGCTGTAGTTTCTCTTGCAATTTATCTACAACTTTATTAAGTAAGTCGTATGACAACAACACTCGCTGCTCGTTGGAATTATCAATATAGGAATTAGCAGTATAGAAACTTGATTCGTTCACAACATTGCTTCTATAGTAAGCGTCATTGTTTTGAAGCAAGATTTGTGTTGAGACTTGATAAACAGAAGTCAAACGATAAATGTAGAAAATACCAAAGGCGTATACTATTGGCACAACCACCAACGGTATCCACCAATTTGATTTCAACACCCTGATTATCAGATTGAAATCCTTTTGAGTAACTATCGCCTGTCTGTTCTTTGCCACTGGTCTATTCTAACAAAATTAACCTAAAACGTTGAAAATATTTGATTGCTCAATTAAAATTATTATCGTATTTTCGCCCTTTAAGACGAAAGTCCAAAAGTAATGACATCCAGGAGATTAAGTACGTTTTTATTTATTGTTGTAGCCATATCAATTCAGGCTGCGCCACCACCACCTCCTGTCACCCCACCTTGCTGGCCACCTCCATGTATTCCAATTGATGGCGGTATTGGATTTCTAATGGCAGCCGGAGTTGCTTACGGAGCCAAAAAACTTTACCAATTTAAAAAGGAAAAAAGCACTAAGCTTGATTAATGAAATTAAGTATTAAAGAAAATGTTCTGGTAAAATTTCTTGTTTTTTCAGGGCTCACTTACTTGATTTTATACCTTATTCACCAATTTATAGTTAAACGATATACTTATTACGATCAGGAGTTTATAGGCCATATAATCAAGGGTACAGACTTCGTACTGCAAACCTTAGGCTACAACACTTTTTTAGTCTTACAAGACAGTGATTTTCAGGTCATTGGAATTGATGGCTCAAATGGTGTATGGGTAGGCTCTAATTGTAACGCTATTTCACTTTTTACCCTTTTCTCGGTATTTATTTTTTGGTACCCCGGTCAAAAAAAAGATAAATGGTGGTTTATACTTCTTGGCATTATTTCAATTCATTTGGTAAACATCATTCGTGTTGTTGCTTTAACTTTAATTGCAAAATATTCTCCTGAAAATCTCGACTTTAATCACACGTACACATTTACCTTTTTTGTGTATGGATATATTTTTTTATTATGGGTGTGGTGGGTGAACAGTTTTGCAAACAAAACTCAAAAGGTTGATGAAAATTAACTGGAAATACTTTTTTACTTTTTTTATCCTAATTGCCATATTAGGTTATTATCGCGAAAAGCTTTTTGTCACATTAAACCACCTCATGTATATTAAGTATTACCACACCGATACTGAAAAACCTTTAGACTCATTCATTTTATTTCTTGATGGTTTTAGTTACGAAACATTGTATTATATGAAATATCCGCTCACCATATTATCAATTCTGGTTTTCGCTTACCTTAATTATCTATTTGTAAAACTTAGTTTGAATAATAATAAAATTTCGAAACTGCTTATTTATAGTTTTGGCATTTTGATTACATTAGCAGCACTAAGTATGGCTTTTGGCTACATTGTTAATCACAGGTTACAAAATGACGAATACACTCTGAGTAGGTGGTTGCTTGGCATAGCCCAATCACCAATAATTGCAATTGTTTTAATCGCATCAAGTCAGTTACTGAATAAGCAAAAAAATTAAATTATGAAAAAAGACATTCAACTTTTTAAACTAATAAAAGAAGAAGAGGCTCGACAAACTCATGGCATTGAATTGATCGCCAGCGAGAATTATGTTAGCAATCAGGTAATGAAAGCCATGGGAAGTGTTCTAACAAATAAATATGCAGAAGGTTACCCCGGCAGGAGATATTATGGTGGATGTGAAGTAGTAGATAAAGTTGAGCAGTTAGCTATAGACAGGGCAAAAGAATTATTTGGCGCAGAATGGGTTAATGTTCAACCGCATTCTGGTTCTCAAGCCAATGCAGCAGTGATGCTTGCATGTCTAAAACCCGGAGACACCATTCTTGGTTTTGATTTAAGTCATGGGGGACATTTAACTCACGGCTCACCGGTTAACTTTTCAGGTAAATTATATAGAGCTACTTTTTACGGCGTAGAAGAAAAGACCGGTACCGTAAACTACGATAAAATTCAAGCGATAGCAACTAAAGAAAAGCCTAAGATGGTGATTTGTGGCGCAAGCGCTTATTCCCGCGATTGGGATTATGCCAGAATGAGAAAAATCGCTGATTCGGTTGGTGCAATTCTTTTAGCGGATATATCCCATCCTGCCGGCTTGATTGCAAAAGGCATTTTAAATGACCCAATACCTCATTGCCATATTGTTACTACTACTACTCACAAAACACTGCGTGGACCAAGAGGTGGGATGATTATGATGGGAAAAGATTTTCCAAATCCCTGGGGTGAAAAAACACCAAAGGGTGAAATTAAAATGATGAGCAATTTATTGGACATGGCAGTTTTCCCAGGAACTCAAGGTGGGCCATTAGAGCATGTTATTGCAGCAAAAGCTGTGGCTTATGCTGAATGCTTGACTGACGAATACATGGCTTATTGCGTGCAATTAGTAAAAAATGCACAAGTCATGGCAAAAGCTTTAACAGAGAAGGGCTACAAAATTATTAGTGGCGGAACCGATAATCACTTAATGTTAATTGACTTGCGAAATAAAAATATCACAGGAAAAGAAGCTGAAAGAGTTTTAGGATTGGCAGATATTACTGTAAATAAAAATATGGTGCCATACGATGATAAATCACCATTTACTACTAGTGGAATACGTATTGGCTCTCCGGCAATTACATCAAGAGGTTTAAAGGAAAAGGATTGCTTAAAAGTTGTTGAATTTATTGATGCTGCCATTAAAAACAAAGACAATCCTAAAGAGTTAGAAAAAATCAGAAAGAGAGTAAATTCTATGATAATGAAGTTTCCGCTTTTTGCTGATTAACTTTCATGATCAAATCTTTCAATTTTTGTAACGCCTTTTATCTTTTTTAAATTGGCAATTAAGTGCTTTAAGTGCTTAGTGTCATGAACAAATACCATAATTGTTCCCGTAAACAGGCCGTCATCAGATTCAAATTTCAGTGAGCGCATGTTGACATTGTTTTCATTGGAAATAACCTGAGTGATGTTATTTACAATTCCTAATTCATCAGTCCCATATATTTTTATTCCTGCTAAAAATGAAATCAATTGGTCGGTTGTCCACTTTGCTTTAACAACCCTGTATGCGTAATTAGATAAAAGTTTAATAGCATTCTTGCATGTAACCCTATGTATTTTTATTCCCTCATTAACAGTAACAAAACCAAATACATCATCACCAGG
>JBFWYJ010000143.1:0-7745 GCA_050186555.1 Bacteroidia bacterium | reverse complement strand
CAGATACATCGTTAGATTCCATGCATTCCAACAAAACGCCTTTTCCCACCATTCCGGTTGCTCCGGTTATCAAAACTTTCATATGTTAAGATTGAATGCCTAATTTGCTTAATTATTTAATTATAACTATCTTAGTTTCTTCAATTCAATGGGTAAGCTCAGGATAACATTATTGTTTTTAATCTTATCGAATTTATTGTTCAGCCAAACCGGTCCTGGAGGAATTGGCTCTACATCAAGTAACGGAATTTGGTTGCGTGCAAATGATATATCACAAGTCGATGCAACGGCTGTTTCATCCTGGGCAGATTTTTCAGGAAACTCAAACGATGCAGGACAAGCCACGGCCTCTTTACAACCACTATTTTATAATACCAGTAGCATTAATAACATGCCTATTGTACGTTTGGATGGTTCAAATGATGAAATGGCAATTCCTGATGCTGCAATTTTAGATGGTACTACAGGAATAACTTACTATGTTGTTTTAAGACCTAACAATTTAAATGGCGCTGCACGAGGCATATTAGGCAAACGTATTACGTTCACAACAGCTGTTGAATATGCGTATACATGGTTTTTTTATGGCTCAAATTACATAAACCTTGACATCCACACTCAGAATGACAGATTCACATCTACACCGACCGCCTTTGTTAATGCAAATAATTATGTTATTGCATTTGATTACAACGGAGCACTTACTGCTGCACAAAGAAGCAGGCTATACAGAAACGGTAGCACAATAAAAATTGCAAGTGAAACTTCTACTTCATTACCCAATAGTAATCAAGATGTGGCAATAGGTGCGTTGAATGTTGGATACGGAACTTATTTAGGAGCAGACTATGCCGAAATTATCCACTTTAATTATTCTTTAGATACGACAGAACATATCATTGTTTCCAATTATCTGGCTGCAAAGTATAACATTACACTTTCTCATAATGACCTTTATGATGAAGACGACGCAGGAAATGGTAATTATGACTTTCAGGTGGCAGGCATTGGTAGAATTGATGCCAGTACTATTCACAGTGATTCTAAGGGTGATGGTATTGTAAGGATTTCTAACCCTAACGATTTGAATGATCTGGAATTTATGTTTTGGGGACACAATAATGGTATACAACAAGCTACAAACACAAGCGATGTGCCTGCTGGTGTTCAGGCCAGATTTGATCGTGTTTGGCGCGTGAGTGAAGTGAACACTTCAAATACCCCAATTGACGTAGGAAGTGTTGATATGCAATGGGATTTAACGGGCTTAGGAAGTGTAACCGCTTCTGATTTACGTTTATTAATTGACACAGACAACGATGGAGTATTTGTAGATGAAACACCTATATCCGGTGCAAGTTTTGTCAGTGGTTCTACCTATCAGTTTACCGGCGTAACCGGCTTATCAAATAATTTGAGGTTTACATTGGCAACAATCAACAAAACGCAAACGCCACTACCAATTACATTAACTTCATTTGAAGCAAAATTAAATCAAAATAAAACAGTAGTTTCTTTAGACTGGGAAACAGCCTCAGAAATAAACAATGATTTTTTTACGCTTGAGAAATCATATGATGCTTCAACATGGTTCAGCATCGGCACAATAAAAGGAAATGGCAGTACTTCTGTACCTCACACCTACTCTTTTAAAGATGACAATGTTAAAGAGGGGAAAATTTACTATAGATTGCTACAAACTGATTTCAATAGCGTTTCATCAATTTCTTCAATTAAATCTGTTGACGTTAATTATACTAAAAGCAACCTGCGTTTGTATCCAAATCCTGCCAATACCGCAGTTGTAATAAGTGGAGATAATGAAGAATTAAAGACAGTAAAAATTTACAATGCTAACGGCAAATTAATGAGAGAATTAAATAGCTTACTTAATGATCTCGAATCAGAACTGACGCTATCTCTTGAAGAATTTCCTAAAGGATTGTACTTTGTTGTAAGTCAAAAAAAGGCCTATAAACTACTGGTTAACTAACCTCCGGTTATTTTCATGTACTTCGTTGTGTTGGATGGATCCAATCCCATTAACTTATCTACGACAGATGATTTTTCTTCCGGCAAACCTTCTTTGAAAATATTGATTAGCTCGTCAGCTTTGGCATTAAAAAACAATTGCATATTAAAAGATGCAGGACGAGCCTGATAAACAGGCTGCAATAAATCCAATGATTTTAAAACGGCTGCTCTGCCCTCGTCTGTTTTCTCGTGCATGATATCCAAACCTTTTCGATGATAATCATAAATGCAATTTCGGATTCCCTGAAAAACGGGCTGTAGGGCATTCTCAACCAACCAATATCTGTTTCTTACAGTCTTCTCGTTACTTCTCCAACCGGGCTCAGGAGCACTTTGTGCATTTTGCACAATTAACTGAGCTTTTTGCCAATAATCGCTTCCACCTAATGGTGCGAAGCTATCGTAATCAAGTGCCAAAATAACATAAGCATAATACGCCAAAACAGAAGTCAGGTTGTTCTGAAAATTATTGATGTTAAAATCTAATTGAGAAAATTGCTGGAATTGAAATTGAAAATCATTGTCTTCCCAATTAAAAATTGGTGAAAAATAGGAACTTTTTAATACGGGTCTTCTGCTTTGAACCTGAATACTGCCTATGAAAAAATCCGGACTAGGTCTTTGTTCTAAATTGATAAAAATAGAGCAATCAATTTTCTCCTGTGTCATATAGACATCATTGGTCCATCTACGATTATTCATGAACTCGTAAATAGCCTTTTGCATCTGGTCTGTAATTTGCTTTAAATCGGTTCCCTGTAATTGGTTGAAATTAACTGTTACCTGACAGTTAAGTTCTTGTCCAAATACAAAGTTGTTTAACGACAAGAAAAGCGAAAGAATTAAATATTTTGATAGGCTTTTTATGCTACTGATTCTTTTATACTAAGGATAATCTGTTTTGCAGCTTCATCCTTTGACATTAACTCAAAATTAGTGATTTTATTGCTTTTATCCAGTATACTTATTTGATTAAAATCAGAACCAAATACCTTACCTGATGTATTTTGGGCAAGATTAACAACAATCATGTCCAGACCTTTTCTTTTCAATTTATCTTTAGCATATTCTATAGCATTGGCAGTTTCTAAGGCAAATCCAACAATAAACTGATTAGGCTTTTTTGATTTTGCTATTTCAGATAAAATATCCTTTGTTTTTACAAGTTCCAGATTTAAACTTGCATCGCTCTTTTTAATTTTTTCGGGCTTTGTTTCCTTTGGTTTGTAATCTGAAACAGCAGCAGAAAAAATCAATATTTCACAATCCTTGCTTACATTCCGGCAAGCATCAAACATTTCGTCACCGGATTCTACACTAATAACCTTTATTGAACTACTCTTTGGTTGATGATTACTTGGCCCTAAAACCAATATAACGTCGGCACCTAAAGATGCTGCACAATCTGCCAAGGCGATGCCCATCTTACCTGAACTTCTATTGCCAATAAATCTAACCGGATCAATTGATTCATAAGTTGGTCCTGCATTAATAAGCACTTTCTTTCCTGACCAAGGCAATGATTGCTTAATAATGAAGTTTAATTTTTCAAATATTTCCGAAGGTTCTGCCATTCGGCCCTTTCCAATTAATCCGCTTGCTAATTCACCAACCCCAGGTTCTATTATATGCACACCTTGGTCTTTTAAATATTGAATGTTTTTTTGTGTTGTATCGATGGCATACATCTCCAAATCCATTGCCGGAGCAATAACTACGGGACAATTGGCAGATTGGTAAACAGCCATCAGTAAGTTATCACAAAAACCATTGGCCATTTTTGCTAAAGTATTAACTGTTAGCGGCGCTATCAAAAGATAGTCAGCCCATTCTGCGAGATGAACGTGGTTATTCCATGTTTTACTTTCAGTAAAGAAGTCTAAATAAACCTCGTTCCTGCTTAAAACGGATAAGGTTTCCTGAGTTACAAAAGTTGTAGCGTCTTTAGTCATAACAACCTTTACTTCAGCACCAGCTCTAATAAATTGTCTTACCAAATCAGGAATTTTGTAAGCTGCTATTCCGCCGGTTACCCCAATCAATATTTTTCTACCACTTAGCATGTACAAAAAAGGCAGTAATAAATACTGCCTCTAACTAATTTCTGTTTTCTGAATTACTCAGCTTTATTAGGGTTTTTATAATACACTTTATCTTCCATGAACTCCTGAATAGCTATCAAAGCCGGTTTAGGAAGTTTTTCATAAAACTTAGATACTTCTATTTGCTCACGATTCTCGAAAATCTCTTCTAAATTATCATTGTTTGAGCCAAACTCTTGTAATTTCGATGTTAACTCTTCCTTCAACTCAGTACTAATTTGATTAGCGCGCTTACTGATAATTGAAACCGCTTCATAGATATTCCCCGTTGGAGCATCGAACTTTCTGATATCACGCGTTACAATTGATTGCTCGGCGTTTGTTTTCTTAAAATCCATCTTAATTAAATTTTTCTCTTTGTTTTTTGCAGGAATTATAGATATTTTCTGCGCGGCTAATGTACGAACTATTTGGAAATAAGTCAACTAATTTGAGGTAATTTTCCATCGCTCCCTGGTATCTTTCCGCTTTTTTTGACTGAATACTGTTATTTGCCAATAAATAGTACGAATCTATCATCAAATAGTACATCTCATCATTGTGAATGCTGGAGGGATTTTCTTTAATAAATCCTTTGGATGCAACAATGGTTGCCTTATAATCTTCCAGCTTAAAATACTGTTTTACGATTTCGTAGTCTTTCTTCTCAATCTTGGCCCTCAAAAGGTCAATCATGGTGTTGCAAGAGTCGATTCGTTTGCTATCCGGGTAGTTATCTACAAAAGTTTGAAATTCTTTTATGGCATTAACAGTACTGGTTTGGTCTAAATGAAATGCCGGAGATGTATAATAAAAACACATGGCATTGTAGAAATAACATTCCTCTGAATGACTGCTAGCCGGGAATTGGCGAGTAAAATTCTTGAAATGGTATTGAGCCAGCATATAATCATTCATGTAATACTGACACCAGGCATAATAATAATAAACTTCCTCCGCTTTATCAGTTCCTTTTACAATTGGTATTAGTTCTTCAAATAATTGAGAAGCTTTAGTCCAGTTTTCCTTACCATAATATTCCTTGGCTTTTTCATACTTCAGGTCATAGTCAGTACTTTTTAAAAGCTTGTTAAATCTATCACATGAGATAAGTGATAAAACAAAAAGAACTAATATTGGTAATCTCTTTATCAAAGCGGCAAATTTAGACAAATTCAAATCAAATTTATCTCTTGAATTGTGTTTAATTCTCAAATACTGTTAAAGATGGCATAAAAGTAGATTAGATATAATTAAACAATAATTTGTCATATATTCTGAATAATTAACTTCTAGAACTTATGAAATGTTACCAAAATAAGCATCTAATTGTTAAAAATTAGTATTTTTACGTTTGCACCATATGCATATTAGGCTCAATATCTTAAGGGTCTCACTGTCAGATTTTTATACAGGGTTAATTAAATTTTCCTTGCTACTGATTTTTGTCTTAACACATAACGCCGTCTACTCTCAATCTGAATCGGAAATAATTAAAAAAGCGGAAGAACTATTTGAAGAAGAAGATTACAAAGAAGCATACAAGCATTATTCTCAATTAGTGGCTAATAAACCAACCGATGCATTATACAATTATCGCCTGGGAGTTTGCATGATTTATAGCGAACCTAACAAAAAGAAATGCTTCAATTATCTTAACAAGGCATTCAACAATAGAAAAGAGCTTCCAAAAGACGTAGCTTTTTTTGTAGGAAAAGCTTACCACATTAATTATCAGTTTGACGAGGCTATCAAATTTTATAACGTTTTCAAAAGTGAGGCACCTTCTTCTCTTCAAAAAAAGTTAAAAGTAGACAATGAAATTAAGGCCTGTGGTAATGGTAAGCGGTTATTAAGTACAATGACTGATTTGGTAGTAATTACAAAGAAGAACCTAAATGAAAAAGATTATTTCAGGAGTTACACACCAAATGAGTTCAGGGGAAAACTTTTGGTTCTTCCTGATAAATTCAAAACAAACTACGATAAAAAAAAGAAAACCAACTCAATCATGTTTCTCTCCGATGGTGGTGGAAGGGTTTATTTTAGCAGTTATGGCAATAAGGATATTAATGGAAAGGATATTTATTATGCAGACAGATTACCAAACGGTGAGTTTGACAAACCCCAATTAGTTGAAGGGATTAATACAGAATATGACGAAGATTATCCATTCATCGATCCAAGTGGAAAGAAATTTTATTTCTCCAGTAAGGGGCATAATAGTATGGGTGGCTATGATATTTTTGTCTCTGAATTTAATGTCAGTACTGGCACGTGGGGTACCCCAAGAAATCTGGAATTTCCAATTAACTCTCCCGACGATGATTATTTATTTGTTACAGATACTTCTGGCAAATATGCTTATTTCAGTACGGGAAGGTATTCTGAGCCGTCTAAAATTGATGTATTAAAAATCAAAACAGAAAGAAAGCCTATTGATCAAATTGTAATGAAGGCAAGCGTAGCTAAAGAAACAGCTAAGCAAAGCGTTAAAAGTAAAGTTACAATCAAAAACATTTCTACTGAACAAGACATTGGTGTTTTCTATGCGGATGATGATGGGAGACTTAACATGACCTTACCAAATGGTGCTAAATTGCTCTATACCGTTGAAACGCCGGATTTAAAAACACAATCTCAAGGTATTAATCTCCCTCTGGCAAGAGTAGGAAAACCATTCAGTCAAACAATCACTTATCAAAATGGCATACTAAAAATCATCAATAATTTTGAGGAAGCTCCAAGTGATGATAGCTATCTACAGTACCTGAAACTAATAGAAGAAAAAGCAAAACTTGATCCTAATGAAGGTAAAAATAATCTGTCTGTCGACACATCAACAGAAACGCCCCTTGCAACAAATGATAAAAATACGGATGCTGTAAATACCAACAACCCTACCATTGTTGATAACAATAATTCAGATAAAGGCAACGAAGGCAATCAATCTGAATCTCAAAGCAAATATGAAAAATATGACTACAGTTCTAAAGAGCATAAATTAATTGTTCAGAAAGATGCTACCAAAGCCAAAAAAGAAGCAGATGATTTTTTTGATGATTCATCAGATGCAGATGAACTGGCTAAATCGCTTATTATAAAAACAAAAAACAATGAGGCGAAAATAAATGAGTTGCAATCAAAAATTGAGGCTTCAGATAACCAAGAAGACAAAGACAAATGGTCTAAGGAGATATCTGCTTTGCAAAATAAAAATACTATCAATAAAACTAATTCAGACCAGCTAATTGCGATTAGTGATGCTTTAAAAGCAGATGCAAAAAATAAAGAAAAAGAATTTGCTTTGAACAACCAATTAGCTGCTGAACTCAGTAAAAGAGACAAATCGAAAAAAGTAAATCCGGAAACTCAGAAAAACATTGACAATCTTAAAGAACAACTGATAGCTTTATCAAAAACTGAAAGCGCTTCAAAAGAAGTCTTTGCTGCCATTCAAAATTCCATAGATGATAAAGAAAAGAATTATCAAGCTATAGCAAAAGAATCTAACCAGTTGAATAAAGAACTGGAAGATTTAAACAAGGAGATATCAAATACAGAAAACGAATTAGCAGCAGCTAAAAAGAAAAAGAAACCTGAGATTCAGAGTAAATTGGATGAATTAAA
>JBFWYJ010000142.1:0-7813 GCA_050186555.1 Bacteroidia bacterium | reverse complement strand
TTTAACAGTAACAGGTTTGGCAATATCCTTTTTGAATAAAGTGCATGAATTGAAAAGTAATAGAAATAGCGTAGTCCCAAAAATTATTTTTTTCATATTATCGTATATTTAATTCATCAACAAAAATAAATGCCTGATCTCCTTTGCCTTGGTGCCATTCAGGTAGTTTGCCATAATATTCTGCAACTAGTTTGATGTATTTATAGCTCGCATGTTTTTTTCCTTTGATTGTTAGATTCTGGATTTGAATTTCATAATCTTTTGCATCAATTTTATTTTCTGTTTCGCCAAATAATTTATATGATTTTCCATCTGTTGAAGTGTAGACCGTTATTTTTTTTGGATAAATAATCCAGGAACGGGTGTCCTGTAAAAAATTTGCGGATAAACTGTTTAAGTATCTTTTAGACTTAGAATAAATAATACATTCTAAATTTTCTCCCTGTACTCCAATCCAACTTCCCTTTCTCCAATCTTTATCTCCATATTCTCCGTCCAATAGAGACGCCGGACCGTCTGCTTGATACTGTGAGTTAATTTTGTTGCTTATACTTATTGAAAAATCTGATTTTTTCCTGAACAGATTTGAAGCTATTATGCTCGAACTGTCCTTTTCATTATATTGTTTTACCTTTAACTTGCTGGTGCTTTTTATTTGTATTGGCTTCGAGTATTTGGCTGAATGTTTATTTGGATCTCTTCCATCAAGCGTGTAATAAATGCCGGTGGAATTTGTACTAATCGAACTTACCGTTACTGTAATTGGCGTTTCAAAAGATTTAACAGGATATTCAATAATTGGACTTGGCACCAATGTGGCTTCAGATACAAATGATCTTGGTCGGTTAGATATTGAATAGCCAAAATTCTGATTTGGTACTTCAGAATAATAATAATTGATTGTTCCGCCCTCAATTAAATCCTTGTAGGAAAGAAAAGACTGCTCTTTCTTATTTCCATTAATGCTTATATGAGAAACATTTTGGTTCTCTGATTTAGCATTAATTTCAAGCTGCTTACCATTTTCAAAGTTTATTTTAGTTTGTATAAAGCTTGGTTGAAAAATTTCGAATTGATTGTCACCCGGGCAAACCTGGTACATGCCAATCGATGCTAATACATACCAGGCACTCATTTGTCCGCAATCATCATTTCCAATTAAACCATCCGGTTTATTCGAATAAAAGCTAGACAAAATTGTTTTAACTCTTTGATAAGTTTTCATGGGCTTACCAATAAAATGGTACAGGAAAGGGACATGGTGACTAGGCTCATTTCCATGTGCGTATTGCCCAATTAATCCTGTTACATCTGCTTGATCTCTGCCGCTAGTTTTTGATGATGAGGCAAACATGAGATCTAATTTATCTTCGAATGCATTTTCACCTCCATGTAATTTTATTAAACCTTCAATATCGTGAGGGACATAAAATGTATAATGCCAACAATTTCCTTCCGTAAAATGATTGTTTATTTCGGTGGGATTAAAAGGATAATACCAGTTACCGTTGTATCTTGGTCTTACAAATCCACTTTTAGAATCAAATAGATTTTTATATGCCAGGGAGGTTTTGAATAAATGATCATAGTTTTCCTCATCCTTAAAGCACTTTCCCATTTTAGCGATGCACCAATTATCATAAGCATACTCTAATGATTTTGAAACACTTTCACTTTCATCATTTACCTCAAGAAAACCTTTTTGATAAAATTTATCAATGCCATATTCTTTTACAGTTGCAGAATTTTTCATCGCCAGATACAAGGCAGTTGTGTCAAAAGACTTAATGCCTTTTAAAAATGCATCAGCTATTACAGAAACAGAGTGATAGCCAATCATACAATTTGTTTCATTGGAAGACAATTCCCAAACCGGCAATTTTTTTCCTTCGAAATACTGATTTTGGAAAGTTTTTATAAAATGAATAGTTCTTTCCACTTGCAATAATGTAAATAAAGGATGCAACGCGCGGTAAGTATCCCAGAGTGAGAATACGTTATAATGTGTATAGCCGGTTGCCTGATGAATTTGTTTATCTCTTCCCCTGTATCTATTGTCAACATCCATATCTAAACTTGGATGAATAAAGCAATGATAAAGGGCTGTGTAAAAAATCTTTTTGTCGTCAATGTTGAAAGAAGAAATATCAATTTTATTCAGTTCTTCTTCCCAGTTGCTTTCACATTCTTTGACATATTGTGTAAAATTCCAATGTTTTGCTTCTGCCTTTAAATTTTTTTCTGAGCCTTTATTGTCAACGCTGCTTAGTGCAACTTTGACTTTCAAATTCTTTTCCTTACCCAGTTTAAATTTCAATAAGGCAGCAGAAGGATAAGCGTTTTGATTAATCAAATCTTTAGAGTAATTGGTGTTAATTTTTACAATCGGTTGATCAAACTTCATAGTAAAATAACAGTACTGCTCTTTAGCCCATGCTTCACTGACTCGATATCCGCTTATTGTAACGCTATCAATAATTTGTAAATTACTTTTTAGTGTTTTGTCTCTGTGTAATAAATTAATGTAAACAAATCCTGTATCAGACGAGTAATGGTAATGGTGAATTCCTACACGAGGTGTTGAAGTTAATTCTGCTAAAACACCATTATCCATTTGTACTGAGTAATAACCTGCATGAGCAGATTCATTATTATGAGAAAAAGTAGATGAATAATTTGTCCCTTCAGTTCCCTTGTTTGTTTTTGAAGGCATTATTAGTATATCGCCCCAGTCGCTTACGCCGGTTCCACTTAAGTGTGTATGTGAAAAACCATGTATTGTCTTATCTGAATAATGGTAGCCGCCACAACCATCCCAGCTGCCATCTATTCGGGTATCCGGACTTAATTGCACCATGCCAAAAGGACTAACAACGCCCGGGAACGTATGGCCATGTCCTCCAGTTCCAATAAATGGATTTACCAACCTGAATTTCTCTTCTTGCGCATTTAATTTTACTGCAAGAAAGATTATTTGGAGGCAGATAATACTTTTAGATAAGACCTTATACATTAAGGGTGAAGATACGGATTTTCCATAGGCATTTTTAAACAATGTATGAGTGTTTATTTGGTTGCCTCTAAATCAATGCCTTGTTTTTTAAGAAGAATGTTTGAATAATATCCATAGAATGCCAAGTAGCAAAAACAAATCACACCTACGAGGTAACTCCATTTGATTCCAAGCAAAGATTCATCAGCTAAAAACCCCTGAAACAAACTTACAAATCCACCGCCCATTATCATCATAATTAAATAACTCGATCCTTGATTTGTTTTATTACCAAGTCCGGCAATTGCTATAGTAAAAATACAAGGCCATAAAGTCGAACAAAACAATCCTACGCTCATAAATGCGTAAGCACCAACAATACCGCCGGAAAAAATCCCGATGAACAAAGCCAAAATTCCCATTAATGAAAAGAGAAATAATTGTCTTGTTGGAAAGCCTTTGCTTATTATATCACAAAAAATTAGCACTAAAATAATTATGCCGTAAACGTAAAATTGATCAACCTTATAGTTAGCCAAACTATTGACAAATAGAAACAAACCAAATGCTAAGTAAGGCATTATGAATCTTAGAATAGATGTTAGACTTTTGCCGGGTGTAAAAGCAGAAACAGCCCCGGTCCATCTGCCTATCATTAAACTTGCCCAAAATAATGAAACAAAGGGGGCTATTTCATTAGTGGAAATTTGCAAGTTCGTTTTCAAATATTCAGGCAAATTACTTGCAGTGCTTACTTCAACTCCAACATATAAGAAAATAGCAATCATTCCGAGCGATAATTGTGGAAATGACAGAACTGATTTGTTTTTTACTATACCCAAGTCTGCTTTGTTATCATCATTTATTACATTAGGGAGACTTGAAAACTTAAAGAAAATGGCTGCAATTAAAAAAGCAGCACCTAATATTAGATAAGGCGTTTTAATAGCATCAAGACTGTTCAAGCTTTTTCCTTCACCAAGTATTGAACCGAAAATAGCATAGCTGATAAGTAAAGGACCAATTGTAGTTCCAATGTTATTAACGGCACCAGCTAAACTTAATCTTTGAGAACCTTTGGATTTCTCTCCTAGATTAATTGCCAAAGGATTCGCAGCTGTTTGCTGTAATGAAAATCCAAGCCCGACTGTAAATAAACCACAAATCATGATTGAGAAAGATGCTTGAGATGCTGCCGGAATAAAAAGAAGCGTACCCATGGCAGAAATTAATAAACCGAGCGCTACGCCGTTTTTGTAACCCAGTCTGTTCAATAAATCGCCCTTAAATAATTTTGATAACAATATGTATAAGATTGAACCAACAGTATAAGCCACATAGAATGCAAAGCTTATCATTTGACTTTGCCATTGTTTTAAATTTAATTGTTCTTTAAATACGGGAATCAAAATATCATTACTGGCGGCAACAAATCCCCAGAAAAAAAAGATTGAAACTAAAACAGCAAATGATGAAGCAGATTTCATATTAGATATTAAAAGTAGGATATATTAAAGCAAAGCTTAAGGTAGTCAAATGAAGTTTTTAACATCAAGCAGGCAATATTTTAAACCAATTTAACGATTCGGCAATCATTTACTATGTACATTAGTTTTATGGAACTATTATTTCCCAAAAACTGGGAGCAATATGAATTGCTGGATGTTGGCGATTTTGAAAAACTCGAAAGGTTTGGTAATTATGTAACAATTAGACCGGAACCGCAGGCTGTATGGTTTCGGAAGTGGAGTGAAAAGCAGTGGTTAGAAAAGGCAAACGTAAAATTTGTACCAAAATCATCTAGTAGCGGAGAATGGAAAATGTTGAAGAAGATGCCTGAGCAATGGAGTATTCAGTATCCGATTTTAGGGGATAACAGAACACAAATTAAATTAAGACTTGGCTTAACCTCATTTAAACACGTTGGCGTCTTCCCTGAGCAAGCAGTTAATTGGGACACTATATATCAATTCGTGTCAAGCAGAAAACAGGTAAAATTTTTGAATTTGTTTGCTTACACCGGAGGAGCATCATTGGCCGCAAAGATAGCAGGCGCAGAGGTTACACATGTAGATAGCATTAAACAAGTGATTACCTGGGCAAATGAAAACATGAAATTGTCCGAACTTGATAATATAAGATGGTTGGTAGAAGATGCTTTGAAATTTGTAAAGAAAGAAATTCGCAGGGGTAATTTGTATCAAGGCATTATTTTAGACCCGCCGGCATACGGCCATGGTCCAAATGGAGAGAAATGGAAGTTGGAAGATCAGATAGGAGAAATGATAGATAGTGTATTGCAAATCCTGGATCCGAAGTCTCACTTATTAATATTGAATGCTTATTCATTGGGGTTTTCGGCAATTGTACCTGAAAACTTATTGCGTTCTTATGCTATTAGTAATAAATCCAAATTATCTAGTGGGGAATTATTTTTGCCGTCAACTTCCGGATACAAATTGCCATTAGGTGTTTGGGGTAAACTGGAAAAATGAAGTTTATGAAAAAGTTATTTGTATTTATCTTATCGTTGTGTTTCGTTTCTTCCCATGCTCAATTGAAATGTGAAGATTTATTGGTGTTAGGCAAAACTTATACCTTAACTGCACATAAAAATGGAAAGGGTAAACTTTTGTTTACAGAAGACTCTATCTCAGAAAAGTTTAAACACAGGTACTTTGAATTGCGTCATTTTTCGGATTTGCCGCCGGAAATAATAACAAAAGCAAATCAGTATAAATTTCCACTAAAAGACAATGATACGGTATTAGTATACGATTGGGATATTATGAATCATGCAAAAATGAACTATCATGGTGAAGCTATCGGAAAAATTCATTTTGACTGTTCTGATAGTACAATTCATATTCAGAAATACATCCTGGATAAAAGCACAAAGGCTTATGTGCCTACAAGATTTAAAATTAGAAGATTTCACAAAGACGATTTTATTTTTTATGATATGGATCATCCATATCTGAACATCGTTCATTATTTTAAATTGCTAAAGTCCGAAAAGTAATTAGCGCAATTTTAATTCAGGTTCTTCTTCACTTTGAGAAGGTAATTCAGGGAGTGTTTGAATTTGCTCCATTATTTCCGCTTCTTTTTTCTTTTTCTTAGATTTTTTCTTTGGTGTTACAGAGATGTTGGTGCTATCTCCAGATTGGTTGTTTTTTCTTTCGGTTAAACCACTTTTATTTGAGCTTGTATCTTTTTCTTTGTTGGGTATTGGTTGGTTAATGGTAGGTGGCGTATTATTACTATTCGATTCGGAATTATTGAGACGTACAGATTCAGAATTTGAACTTTGATTGTTAACTATTTCAGTTGTATTTGTGATGATAATTGAATTTGGACTTAAAACAATTGTATCCTCTTCTGATTTTATTGTATCAACAACTTCAGCTACAGGTTTTGACATTTTTTCTTCTGGCAACTTTGCTTGAATAGTAGGTATAACTTCTCGCAGTTCATTTTTGCTTGTGTTTTTATCGCTAAAGTCAACAAACTTCGCAATTAGCAAAGTACTTGATCCTATTACAATAATAAACAAGATGGTTAAAATTGTATTTCTGCTTACTTCAAAATTGATTGGGATTAGCTTGGTAAAATCTGTTTCTTTTGCAATTGGTTTACTTTTTTCTACCAGCTCATTCCAAATAGCATCATCATACGACATCGAAATATCTTTCATCAAAAATCTGATTTTCTTCTCGTCTAATTCGTAATTAAAATGCCTGCTCATATTTTGATTCATTCATAATACGTTCAATGTTCTTCTGAAAATTGAATCGTGCTTTTTCGAAATTACTTTTTAATGTTTGTTCACTCGTATCTAGTATGCCACTGATTTTATCAAATGAAAAGCCATCCACGACATGCAGATTATAAATTAGTCTTTGTGAAGGGACTAACTTTTGAATTGCTTTTAAAATAATATCCTTATTAATTGAATTGAAATCTATGATTTCATTATTTTCGAATAAGCTGTAATTATGATCATCTGATTCCAAGCGAACGTTTACTGTACTTGCAACAAAATATTCATTACGAATATTCTTAATAAATTCAACTGCCTCTGAAATAAAATTAGGCAATATGAACTCAGAAAACGAGATAATGCTTTGAGATTTTTGATTAACGAACTTCTCAATACAATTATCAAATGAGCTAATCAATAACTCCTTAGCCTGTTTTTCATTTTTTGAAAACCTTAAAGCGATACCAGACAGTGCGGCGAAGTGCTCGTCAAACAACTTACGCTTAACTGTTAAGTCGTTTTTAATTAGCGCAAGTATCAACTGTTTTTCTGTCATTTATATCCGTGAACACTGCTTCTGTTACGTTAAAAAACCACAAAAGTTTCACTTTTTTGAATAATATCGGCATTTCCAGCGTTAACTTTATGTCAAATTAGGAGAACTTGCAATTTGATTAAAAATTAACTTGAGAAAACCAATTTTTTCAGACAGCAATTTTTAATTTTTTTTAATGTTTTGTAAATCAACCAATTTATAATTATCAACGACGAACCGTTAATTTTCGATGTTTAAAACTTATTCTCAAGTGTTAATTCATTTGTCGGGTAAGTCTTCATTTAATTTAAATATTTGTAGTCGGCATTAACTAATTATCAAAAAACATAGATACAGACCCTTAATTATGATTAACGAACCCATTTTAGCAGAAAACAAAGACCGTTTCGTCTTATTCCCAATAAAGTATAATGACATTTGGGATATGTATAAACAAGAAGAAGCTAGTTTTTGGACGGCAGAAGAAATTGATCTTGCTTCCGATATTAACGTTGGGATTATT
>JBFWYJ010000141.1:0-7838 GCA_050186555.1 Bacteroidia bacterium | reverse complement strand
AATTAAAAAGAACAGTGAAAATGAACCTACGCCTTTTGAAAATACAAAAGATAATAGAACACGTTATTCAGATAAAGAATTAGCAGAATTCAAAGAATTAATCCTGCATAAATTAAAAGAAGCGCAAGATGATTATGATTTGCTTAAGCAAACCTTAAGTAATGAAGACAATCACGGTACAGACGATACTTCTCCGACATTCAAATTACTTGAAGACGGTAGCGACGTAATGAGTAAAGAAGAAACTGCTCAATTAGCTGCTCGTCAAGAAAAATACATTGTAAATTTGAAAAATGCACTCGTTAGAATAGAAAATAAGAGTTATGGTGTATGTCGCGTTTCGGGAAAATTAATTCCGAAAGAAAGATTAAGAAGTGTGCCACATGCAACATTAGGCATTGATGCAAAATTAAATCAAGACAAGTAATTACACACAATATTTCAATGAAAAAGGTTATTTTTGCTCTGCTTAAATAACCTTTTTTGTTTGATTTTCATAAATACCGCACCCCATTTCTGCTAGTACTTGTCGTACTATTCATTGATCAGTTTATTAAAATTTATATTAAACTTAACTACCCGTTAGGAGAAGTTGGCAGGCTCGGGCAATGGTGTATAATTCACTTCACCGAAAACCCCGGAATGGCTTTTGGGATGGAGTTTGGAGGCTCTTACGGTAAATTAATCTTGAGTTTATTTAGAATTATTGCATGTGGCGCAGGCGTGTACTATGTTGTAACCATTGTAAAGAAAAAAGAGCATCCATTGTTTATTGCATGCGTTGCATTAATTCTAGCTGGTGCAATGGGTAATATTTTTGATAGCGTATTTTACGGAAGATTATTTACTACGAGTGACGAATTTAATGTTTCTCAATTTAATCCGGCCGGAGGTTATGCTCCGATGCTTTATGGAAACGTTGTAGATATGTTTTACTTCCCAATTATAGACGGGCACTTCCCTGATTGGTTTCCAATTTGGGGCGGAGAAGAATTTCAGTTTTTTAGGCCGATTTTCAATTTCGCAGATGCATCAATTTCAATAGGCGTTGGTTTACTTTTAGTATTTCAAAAAAGAATTCAAAAAAAGAACCCAGGCGAAGACCCGGATGATAAAAAACAAATTCCATCAACAAACCAAACGACTTAATGGCTAAAGAGGCAATTCTTTTAATCAATCTTGGCTCGCCGGATAATCCTACCCCGGGAAAAGTTCGTAGCTATTTATCACAATTTCTTAATGACAGAAGAGTCATAGATATCAATCCCGTTGGCAGGTTTTTTCTGGTTAATTTTGTAATTGTGCCATTTAGAAGCTTTGCTTCATCAAAACTGTATCAAAAAATATGGACAGATAAAGGTTCTCCATTAATAACCTATACTGAAGAATTAAAAGAAAAATTACAAGCGCTAGTTGGTCAGAATGTTTTGGTTGAAATGGCAATGCGATACAAAAAACCCAGCATTGAATCTGCTTTAGAAAAGATAAGAGTAAAGAACCCGGCATGTATTCATGTGCTTCCGCTTTACCCTCAGTATGCTTCTTCTTCAACTGGAAGTTCAATTGAAAACCTACTATGCTCTATTCGAAAATGGGAAGTGTTTCCAAAATTAATTATTCATTCTAACTTCTATAATCATCCTGCATATTTAAAAGCAATTATTGAGAATGGACAAAAATTTAATCATAATGATTTCGATTATGTTGTTTTTAGTTATCATGGATTGCCAGAACGTCAAATTTTAAAAGCCTCTGCTCATTATGGCAAGAACTCTTGTTCGCTAAGTAATTGCTGTGATCAAATTACTGAAACAAATAATTTTTGTTACAGAGCAAATTGCTTTGCAACAACAAGAGAATTGGTAAAGGCATTAAATATTCCGGAGAATAAGTATGTAACTAGTTTTCAAAGCAGATTAGATAATAAATGGTTGAAACCATATAGCGACAAGGTAATTGAAGAATTGGCCAAGGAAGGCAAAAAGAACATTCTTGTGTTTTCGCCTGCGTTTGTAGCAGATTGTTTGGAGACAATACATGAAATTGAAACGGAATATTTGGAAATTTTTCAAGAACATGGCGGAGAAAAACTAACGCTTGTTCCAAGTTTGAATAGTGGAGATAATTGGGTAAAAGCAATTCAAAGCATTATCTATGATAAAAACTAAATCGTCTTTAATTTTCATTTTCTTTACTCTCTTAATAGACTGTACAGGTATTGGACTTATCATTCCCGTTGTCCCTACCCTAATTCAAAATCTTGTTGGCGGAACAATTAGTGAAGCTGCAAGCTATGGGGGCTGGTTAACCTTTTCATATGCAGCAATGCAATTTTTCTTCTCTCCAATTTTGGGCGGACTTAGTGACCAATTTGGGAGGCGGCCTGTTATTTTAATCTCCTTACTTGGTTTAGGGTTAGACTATATATTTTTATATTATGCTCCAACCATTACTTGGCTATTTGTAGGTAGGATAATTGCAGGCGTTTGTGGCGCCAGTTTTACCTCAGCTTCTGCATTCATAGCCGACATCAGTAATGAAAACAATCGTGCGCAAAACTTTGGAATGATAGGTGCCGCATTTGGATTGGGCTTTATTATTGGTCCATTTTTAGGCAGTATTTTTAGTCAATATGGGGTGCGCGTGCCATTTATGATAGCTGCGATACTTTCTTTACTTAATTTTATCTACGGAATATTTGTATTACCGGAATCTCTTTCAAAAGAAAACAGAAGATCTTTTGATTGGAAGCGAGCTAATCCATTTGGCTCATTAATTCAATTGAAATCCTATCCTACTGTTTATGGCTTTATTATCACGCTAATTCTATTGTACATTGCAGGCCATGCCGCACAATCAACATGGACATTCTATACAATAGAAAAGTTTCAATGGAATGAGCAATGGGTGGGCTACTCGATTGCCTTTGTGGGATTATCAGTAGCAATAGTCCAGGGTGGTTTAATAAAAAGCAGTATTAAATATCTTGGTCAGAATAAATCTGTAATTATCGGTTTACTTTTTTATATTTTAGGATTTGTGTTGTTTTCATTGGCCTCAAAGGGATGGATGATGTTTGCTTTCATGATTCCTTATGCTCTAGGTGGAATAGCCGGCCCCGCACTGCAAAGTTTGATTTCAGGACAAGTTCCATCAAATGCTCAAGGTGAATTACAAGGGGCCTTAACCAGTTTAATGAGTGTTACGTCGATTGTCGGTCCATTACTGATGACATTTCTCTTTTCTTATTTTACAGCAAAAGATGCGCCTATTTATTTTCCCGGAGCGCCATTCCTTGCCGGTGGCGTTTTAACATTGATTGGAACAATTTCAATTATTGGTACTTTAAAAAAAAATTCTTAAAAAGTTAAGTCTTTTCCCATATAGAAATCCAATATCTTAACTCTTAATAGATACTCGTATTTGCTTTGCAACAAATTGCTTTGGGCATTTAACAATCGGTTCTTTGCGGTATTATAATCCAAGGTACTAATTGCCCCCAAATTGAATTTTTGTTCAGTAAATTTGAAAGAGATTTCTGAAGATTCTACGCTTTTTTTATTGGCTTTGTATTTTGCTAATGCCGCAACCGCTCCTGTATGGGCTTGTGCAATTGTTTTAAATAAATTTTGCTTAGCCAAATCTTCATTTAATTTAGCGTTTAACAGATTAAGTTTTGCATTTTTAACCGAAGTATGAGTTTGCAATCCATTAAAAATCGGGACACTCAAAGTAAAACCAAAACTTTTATTCACATTATCTTTAAATTGATCAGCGAAAGGTACTTTTTCAGTAATAAATTCAGTTTGTGGAGACAATACATATTGTCCTCCTGTTGTGATGGCTGTAGTGTCGTAGCCTGTAATATTAAATCCTGTAACGTTTTTAGCCAGTTCCGATGTTCCTGTTCCTAGGGAAGCATTTAAGCTTATTGTAGGAAATCTTCTTCCTCTTGATGCTGCCAAAGATTTTTCCGAACTCAACAATGAATACGAAGAAGCCTTTATACTTGGCTGGTTTTCCAAAGCAGATTCATAAACCTGCCTAACAGAATACAGTATGCCTGTTTCAGCTTCAATATCAAACAATGGCTTTTCAATTGCAATTTCATTAACACTATCCAAATTCATTGCTTGCTGTAAATTAAGCTTTGCAATCGCATAATTATTCTTGGCATTTGTAACATTAACATCCTCATTCGCCAACTGCGCTTCTAAGTCGTATTGAACGCTTTGAGCAAGGCTCCCGGCATCAACCAAGACCTTTGTTCTGCTTAACTGTTCTTCTGTAATTTTAAACTGATTCTCAGAAATCCCTAATAATTCTTCGGTGAAGATTACATTAAGGTATAAGTTTACAACGTTCAAACTTATTTCATTTTGCAATTGTTTTTGATTCTCGACACTGCCCAGATATGCGTACTCATTAGACTTGATATTGTTGTACTGGCTTAATCCACTAAACAACACAACATTGCTTGAAATAAAGAAATTCTGAGATAAGACACGCGCATTTGCAAAAGTGTTGGTAAACCTGTCAATTGTTTTACCAAAATTGTAAGTATGAGAAGCCCCTAAATTAATGCTTGGCAAAGCACCTGCTTTTGTTTGATCCAAATTATTCTTATTGATTTCTCTGGTTACTGCACCCTGCTGCAATTGAATATTATGCTTCAAGGCATAATCAATACAAGATTTTAAATCCCATTTGTTTTGAGCATTAATCATGAAAGGAATCGAAAGTAATAGTAGTAGCCTTTTCATAAGGTTAAATTACAAGAAGGGTAAAGATAATCTATTTAAAATACACAAATGGAAAATAATCCATTTAAACGCTTTTGCACTTATTTAAATTGCCTATTTTAACGACTTACATTGAAATAAACATGGATGATGTGCTTGATTGAAAACAAAAATCCTGTTGTTATTAACAAAACTATACTGCCGCCTCTACGCAAAATATCTTCCTGAATTTATTTTCTATCCGTATATTTATCCTTTAGTACATTATGGAAAATATAATTGATCCTATATCAAAAAACGCATTGCAGGATGAATTAGTTAAACCAAAATTCATTCGTAAAACTAACAATGGGAATAACGAGATTTACGTCATAAATGCTCACAATTCCCCAAACGTAATGAAGGAAATTGGTCGTTTGAGAGAAGTTACATTCAGACATGCAGGAGGCGGAACAGGGAAGTCTGTTGATATTGATGAATTTGACACTTGTGCTAAGCCATATGAACAGTTGCTTGTATGGAATCCTGAAGATGAAGAAATTGTTGGCGCCTATCGATTCATCTTGTGTAAAAATGCCGAGAAGCACGGCGATAAAATTGAAATTGCTACTACAGAACTTTTTTCGTTTAGTAACCAATTTATTGAAAAGTATCTTCCTTACACTATTGAGTTGGGCAGAAGCTTTATTCAGCCTAAATATCAACCAAGTGAGCAATTCAGAAAGGGCTTATTCAGTTTAGATAATTTATGGGACGGATTAGGTGCATTAGTTGTAGATTATCCTGATCAAAAATATTTTTTTGGTAAAGTAACCATGTATACCGATTTCAATATTGAAGCGCGTGACCTCATATTGTCATTTTTAAAACATTATTTTCCTGATAATGAAAATTTAGTAAAACCACATAAACCTGTACCACTTCAAACGGATCCAAGTGATTTTCTTAAAGAACTATCAGCCTTTAATTATAAAGAAGGACATGCTTATCTCAATAAATGTGTAAGGGCATTAGGAGAAAATATTCCACCCTTGGTTAATGCATACATGAATTTAAGTAGCACTATGAAATCATTCGGGACTGCTATAAACAACACTTTTGGCGAAGTAGAAGAAACCGGCGTTATGGTAACAATAGGTGATATTTACGAAAGCAAGAAAGATAGACATGTAAATACCTACCTGTCTGAAAAGAAATAAAGAAATGAAAATCAAAGAGGCACGATTTCATATTAGCGCCGCTAAATATAAAGATTGTCCAAAACCTAATTTGCCTGAATTTGCATTTATAGGAAGAAGTAATGTTGGTAAATCTTCCTTAATTAACATGTTATGTAATAACAAAAAATTAGCACATACATCATCTACTCCTGGTAAAACGAAGTTAGCCAACTATTTTCTAATTAATAATTCCTGGTACTTAGTTGATTTACCAGGGTATGGTTACGCCAAGACCGGCAAATCTGAGAGAGCAAAATTTGAAGCTTTAATAATTGATTATTGTAGTCAAAGGGAGAATTTGGTTTGTCTTTTTGTTCTAATTGACAGTAGATTGCCCTTACAACAAATAGATGCAGAGTTTTTACAGTGGCTTGGAGAAAAAAATATCCCTTTCGCTATTATTTACACAAAAGCAGATAAGAGTAAATTAAATGCCCTAAATAAACAGATCAAGGCCATTGAAGAAAAACTTCTTTACATATTTTCTGATTTGCCAAATTGCTTCTTATCTTCTGCAGAAAATGAAACAGGCAGAGAAGATGTATTGAATTTCATAGATAAAATGTCAAATGAAAAGTGATTGGCAAATACTTCAAGAAAAACTTACAATCAGATTTGGTAGTGAATTAGACATAGACTCTATTCTTTTTATCATAGGCCTACAGGAACTCAGTCTGCCGTATAAAAAATACAATAAAGATGATAAGATTTCTATTATGCACATTGCAATATGCACTTTAATGGAGCCATATGGGTTTTATAAATATACCGGAAGAGATGAAAAAGGATGGCCTCATTGGGAACTAGTTGAAAAGGTTCCTCATCTAGAGTCGAAGCAACAACACCGGCTAATGACTGAAGCTGTTATTGATTACTTTAAACGCGATGGATTTATTTAATATTTCCTAGTAGGAAAGTATCCAAATAATTAGTGTTGTACTTCTTTAAAACGATTCTATAATCATCTACAAAAACCGTATTTGTTGTGTCGTTATTCCAAACAAATACAGAAGCATTGATACTATCTCCTTTTAAAGAATAGGTTGTAACAAAATTTATATAGTTCCAGCCATCCGGATCAATAAAATTTGGTTTATTACTTGAGTAAAAAATTGTTTTTCCGCTTTTATCATTCCCAGTTATAACGATTGATGCTCCTGTGCCCTTCTGCCATGCCTCTACTTCAATAATATCCCCAAAACCGATGTTCAGATTTAAACATGTATAACCAAATGGATACATTTTTGTAAGGGGAACTGAAAAATTTCCTGTTCTCTTTACGCTATCACTTCTCAACACCGTTGAATGCAAAAACCTTCCCTTTATAGAAGTATACATTAATTGATCCTGCGTTACTTTTTCCGCTCCTGCTCTTAAATCGAAAGTTGATACGGCAGTATCAATATGGAATCTTTTATAGACCAAATCATTGGAATACCGGTTTATTATCGCCGAAAAAACAATTACCAATAAGGGGGCGAGCCAAAACTTTCGCTTGAGTAAGTTAGAGAGTGAATAGAGAAACAAAGGAAAAAATGGCAAAATATATATCCCCTGAATAAAATCTACTATCCCCTCGCCAACACAATCCCAGGTGAGATGCTGTGAGATAATTAACAAAACAAATACGACAAAAAATGTAACAAGGAAAACCATTCTTTGGCCTATAGAAATTTTAATGCTCGAATAATCTAATAAGACCACAATTCCGCAAATAACAAATGCAATATTTATCCAAGAATAATTTACCAAAACATCGCAATTGCCAAACAATGCAATTATCCCTTGAAGATATGTTGTTGGATGTTCAAATATTGATCTATAAATCAAATTAAAAAAATATGTGGAACTGCCGAATACAATGTCTTTTTGCAAA